>NZ_MOWP01000056.1:0-48467 GCF_001983215.1 Frankia sp. CcI49 | reverse complement strand
CTGCTCACCGACCCGCACGGCAACCCGCTCCGCCTCGGCCGGCGACACCGGTTCCCCACCCGCCGTCTCCAGGCCGCCGTACACGCCCGTGACCACGGCACCTGTCAGTACCCGGGCTGCGACCACACCCGATGGCTGAACATCCACCACCTCACCGGCTGGGCCGAAGGCGGCCGCACCGACCTCGACAACCTCACACGTCTAATAAGGGGTTATAGCGGTAAGATCGTCTTATGGCGGACGATCGGAACGACCCTGCTCCTGTCGGTGGCTGGCGGCCGGTGGGATACGCGCGGATCTCGCTGGACAAGGAAGGCGCCGGCCTGGGAGTCGAACGGCAGACGGCGGACATCAACGACCTCGCGGAACGGCTCGGCCTGCCAGCACCGGTGGTCATTCCGGACAACGACGTGTCGGCGTACTCGGGTCGGCGGCGGCCAGGGTATGAGCGGCTGGTCGCGGGGATCCGGGCGGGTCACTGGAACGTGCTGCTGATCTGGCATGTGGACAGGCTGACCCGAAGCATGAAGGAACTGGAAGAGATCGTCGATCTCGCGAACGCCACGGGGCTGCGGATCGAGACGGTCCGTGGCGGGCGGGTGGACCTGTCGACCGGGGAAGGCCGGTTGCAGGCACGGATTCTCGGGACGTTGGCGCGGTACGAGAGTGAACACCGCTCCGACCGGGTGCGGCGCCGGATGTTGCAGAACGCTGAGGCAGGCCGTCCCCACGGGTCGGGAGGCGCACGGCCGTTCGGCTACGAACCGGACAAGGTCACCGTACGTCCGGTGGAAGCGGCGTTCGTCGTGGACATCCTCGACCGGCTGATCACGGGTGAGTCGCTGCGGTCGCTGGTGCGGTATCTGATCGACTCCGGGGTGGCGACGTCGACGGGCGTGCCGTGGCGGACCACGACGCTGCGGACGCTGCTGCTCGGGGGCCGGATCGCGGGCCTGCGTGTCCACCGGGGGGAGATCCTGGGTCCGGCGGTGTGGCCGGCGCTGGTTGACCGGGACAAGTGGGAGATGGGTCGGGCGATCCTGACCGATCCGGCGCGGAAGACGTCTCCGGGGAACAAGCCGACTCGGCTGATGTCCGGGCTTGCCTCGTGCGGGGTCAAGGGCTGCGGGGCACCGGTCCGTTCCGGTGGGGTGCGTGACGGTGTCCTGATGTACCGCTGCACAGAAGTAGATCATCTGCGGCGGCGGATGACGTTGGTCGACGATGTGGTGACCCGCTACGTGGTCGGCTGGCTGGTCCGTGACGGGGTCACCTTCGACGCTCCCCCCACCACGGTGACACCGTCGGGGGATGTGCGGGGTAAGGCGGACGCGGTCCGGTTCCGGATCGGGCAGGTTGAGGACGCGCTCATCGGGGATCCGACGGAAGACCTCGTCAACGTCTCCCGTGACGGTCTGAGCCGTAACCTGGCGCGGCTGCGGGCACAGCTCGAAGACCTCGAACGGCAGGAAGCTCTGTTCACGGTTCCGGCGGAACTGACCGGCGTCACGGCGGAGAACTTCCCAGGTCTGCCGTTTGAACGACGCCGTAACGTGATCCGCTACCTGTGTCAGACGACGATTCTCCCGACGACGAAAGGCGGCCACGCCGGGGAAGAGTCAATCGATATTCGACCGAATCCGAAGAACTTCCCGGAAGCGGCCTGACCGGAAACGGTGAATGTTTCCCGTGAAACGTTCACCGAATGCCGGAAACGGCTGCGGATGAAACCGCAATCCGATACGATGTTCTTGTAGTTCTTCCTAAATAGCGGCCCGGGACGGTGTTACCAGCACCATTCCCGGGCCTTGATCCCAAATCCTGCGTGAACAGGGGAGTGGAACCCATGGCCATGATGCCATACGGGACGGTCGGCGATAGCCGGTCCCATCTACAGGTCGTGTTGCAGGCGCACCCGTCGGAGGATGCTGAGATTCAGCTGCCGAAGCACACCCAGTACGCCGCGTTGCGGCCGGTGCTGCTGCTACCGGGTGGGGTGCGGGTGATGGTGGACCCCAACGCGCCGTTGGACGTAGCAGGCAAGTGGTGGGACACGGTGACCCTGGCGGGCACGATGGCGAGCCTGTGGTACCAGTCGCAGGTCTCAGGGTTCCCGGGTGGTCGCCACCGTCGGGACGGGGGCCAGTGATGGCCGGCACGGTGCGGGCGCTGAGCTTCACCCGACACATCGGCCCTGGGGACAGCGCGGAACAACGGGACGTGTTCACCTCGGCGTGCGAGGCGCGGGGCTGGGCTGCTGGTGGTGCGGTGCGTGAGTTCGGGTCGGGGCTGCGGGCCTGGTGGGCGGCGCTGCGCCTGGTCCGGGCGGGCCGCTATGACGTGGTCGTGGTCGACAGCATCGACCGCCTTGCCGAGACGGAAACAGGCCAGCTGGCCGCGCTGGCGATGGTGCGACGCGCCGGTGTCCGGCTGCTCGTGGCCCGGGACGGCACGGACACGGCTGATCCGATCGGCGCGGAGCTGGTTGCCTCGCTCCTGACCGGCTGATCTACTCCGAAGGGGATAATCGGCACATGGGAACGCTCGATACGACGGACTTCCTTGATGGCGCTGTGCGGCTTAAGGAAGGCCGGATTTATGTCCGCACCGACGCTCATAGGCTTGTCGAATTCGATGGGTTCGTGGCAGCGATAGATACCCCGACGATCGCGGCGACTCGTTCGGCGGCGGGTACGCTGACGATCCGCGCTCAGGCCTCAGGTGTGGTTTCGCTGTCGGTTTGGTACAGCGTGGATGTCCACGAACCTGCGTTGCAGGAAGCGGCGGCAGCGTGGTGCGCGGCGCACGGCGTGACGATCTCCAGCGGTGGCGACTGACAGCATGCCACGGCGCAACGGCCGGTAGCCCGCATCGGGGTTACCGGCCGTTCCCTTGTGCGGCTCACGCCGTGCGACGTCCACGGACCCCACCGCTCCCGCTCCAGTACCAAGCCGCTGTCTTTGTTCTTCACAGACCCCTGCCTGAGCTGATCTCCTCCGTCGGACCGGCGGGCTCTGCCCTATCCCGGGTTCTCCCGCCTGTGCAAGGGCGCCGACGCTCCGTGACCGGGCTGGTGGTGGCGCGCCCTTGCGCGGGTGGGAGGTTCTGGGATAGCCCCTTGGGCGACGGTTTGGCGGAGGCGATCAGCGGTGCCGTGCTGCACCTCCCCCTCCTCCAGAGCGTCCGGCCGGGGTCTGGGGCAGCGCCCCAGAAAACACGGGGCGTAGCCCCAGGATGTGAGCCGCCCGAAGGGCGTCCATATCTATCGCTAACCGCAGATGCCGACCTCACAGGCGTACAGCGGATGGTCTGACGCTCCGACGGGCCGACGCACCGACACACCCGGCAGGCCGACGCACCGGTGGGGAGCCGACCGAAGGGAGGCGGGGCCCCACCGCGTGCGGCGAGCCCGGCCGGGCGTGGCGAGTGCGGCGCGCACGGCGCGCGCGGCAGAGCATCCGCGCGCCCCGTAGGGGCGCCTTGAAACCGTATAGAACATTAGCGAGGATCTTGAACTACTCGGGAATCCGGGTTGTCGGGGTCACCTGGCAGTAGTTCTCGACCTCGGCTGCAATGTCGAGTGCCTGCGGCGATCGTCCGTACCGCTGGTCGGTCAGCGCGCCTTGAATGCGCTGCATGAGGGTGCGGATCCCGTGGTTGCGGCGCTGGGCTGGGATGGCTAGGACGGGCCGGAGGGCGTCTTGGGCACCGTCGACGTCACCCCGGCGGGTGCGAGCCAGAGCGAGGTTGATGTGGGCCCCGGCTCGGCTGCCGTAGCTGGCGTTACCTGCGGCGGCGAAGGCCTCCACGGCGTCCATGGCTGCCTGCTCGGCGCGTGGGTCCTCAGGGAGTCGGGTAAGGGCATCGGATGCGATGAACAGTTGGACGGCTACCGGGGTGGAGAGTTCACCCCCGATCTCGTCCAGGTCGTCGGGACGGGTCCGCTCGCGGAGGTCTACGGCTCGCCTGATGGCGGCGTGGGCCTGTGCGCTGTCGCCGAGTGCCGCGTGGGCACGGGCTGCCTGTACGGCGGTCTCTATCGCTGCTGTGCCGTGAACGAGGTGGACGTCTGCTTCGGCTGCTTCGATGTAGCGCAGTGCCTCGTGTGGTGCCCCTGTCCAGTAGGCGGCGCGGGCCTGTTCGGTGCGTACCCAGATGCGCAGGCCGGGATGATCTGCCCGGTCGGCGCACAGGTAGGCGACGCGGGCGTAGATGTCGGCGGTTGTGTGCTGGCTGAGGTCGACCCCTGCGCGGGCGAGGAGGCCGGAGGTGATTGCTGCGAGAAAGTAGAGGTCCCGGGCCTGGTCTGGCGGAGTTGGGCCGTCCAGGAGTCTGAAGGCGACGCGCTGTGCGTCGAGTAGCGGGCCCACAAGGTTCGTCGCCTCGGTCGGGAACGCGATGGCGAGGCTGCGTACCTGTTGGGTGAGGAAGTCGAGAACTTCCGGTCGAGCTGCGGCCCGTTCGGCGTTGACCAGGAAGTTAAACGCCTCTTCTGATTCGGTCATGATCCGCCTCTCCGGCCCGTCGGTATCGGGCGGGCGTGAAGCGGTGTACCCGCCGATGTCTCCAGAGTAAGGCGGCGGAGAGGACGCGGCCCGGTCACTGGGAGAGTCGGCCTGCTGCGGAGTCGTCTGGGCCTGCTCGGCGGGGAGCCGGTGGCGGAATCCCAGGTCGGCGTCTCCAGTGCCGAAGATGTGCCGGTAGCTGGCGCGGTAGTCGGCGCCGGGGTAGGTCTGTCCGCGTTCGTGCTTGCCGATGACTTCGGCGGTCGCCAGTGGCGGGGTGAAGCTTCGTTCACGGGCGCTGTCGGCGTCGATGTTGCGGATGCGTTCGGCGAGCGTGGGGAGGGTGAGCCCGTACTGAAGCCGGTACCGGCGGAGCACAGAGGGGTTCCATCCGGGGTGCTCGGTCGCGCGATGTGGCGTCACGGGTGCCTCCCAGAACAAGGGGTTGCACGAAGCGTAGCGGTCCATGTTCGGTGGCGGACCGGGCGGCAGGGAAGTCACCGTGGATTCGGCTGGTCGACTGATCATTTGACCTGTGATTCGACTGGTCACGTCAACCGGACAACGGCTCTGATCACCGGACGGGCCGTTGGCGACAGCCGGTTACTTGACCTGGCATCTGTCCTTGGGCACGTGCGGAATCCGCGTTGAACTTCTCGTAGCGGCCCTGGTCGGGCTTGGGGCCCTCCCCCCCGGCCGGTGCCGTTGGGGGCCTGGGGTGCCGTGGCCTGGGAGTGCGCAGCATTCCTGGTCCGGATAGGTACCGGGAGTTCGCGGTCCGACGGATGCGGTCGGTGGAGGTGGGAGCGATGAAGGACGAGGACAGGTACGACGTCGACGATGACGACTGGGGGTGGGATGACGAGAACGGGTATTCCTACGGGGCTCGCGCGAATGGTGAACCTCCGGGACGTAATGACTCCGTCGGGAGCCTTCGCGCTGGTAGTGCCGGGCGCTCAGGTGGTCGCCCCGTTCGCGGATCTGCGGTCGATGGCGAACTATGCCCACCGGCACGGGATCACAATTCTGAGATACCGTGCGCTTCCGTTCCTGGACTTGGGGATGATCGCGAGCCTTTGAGGGATCGGGCTCTTCGTCCGGGGCCCGAGCAATGGTGATTGGGGCGGTCACGGCCACGGGGTGGGAATTTCACACGGGCCAGCTCCCGGAGTTCGTTCCCTGGCACCGCGACGGTTTGATCATCGGCATGCTGCCAGAGCCGTTGCAGGCGGACAGCGAGGCACAGCAGATGCTGCTGTCCGACCAGTTGGCGGTGGACGAGGAAATCATGGTGGGGGCAAGTATAGGGATTGCCCAGCTTGCTCCGGTGGGGCTCGTGCTGATGCACCGCAGGTTCACGTCGCTGATGGAATCCCGGGTGGCGTGGGCGGTCGGTATCCGGCTGCGGCGACAGAGGATCATGGCAGGTGAGCTGCCCCAGATCGTGATGGCGGGATCGAGGCCGAACCCGGATGTGACACCGGACGGAGTGACGTTCAGTTTGCATCGGGTGCGCCTGCGCGACCACGAAGTGGTGTTGCCGATCGACGTGTGGGAGATCCATTTTCCCGCTCTGATTTGAAGGTCGACATTGCGTCATAGTCAAGGATGACGCTCCGGTGAGCCTTCACCCAGATCCCCCGATGCGGAATCGGCCGCTGTCGGGTACCCAGGCGCGGTGTTGGCCGCGCAAACACCAGGGAAGGTAGGGCGGAAAAATGGTGACGGTTGACTTCCAGCCGCACGACGGCCCKGCGGAAAAGGCTCCGGTGCTATTGGTGAGCCTCGGTGAGGCGTCGATGGTGACACTCGGCCAGGGCAAGGGCAGCGCGGAGGACAAGCGGAAGGCGTACAACAGCTAGTCCGCGTCCTGCTGGTGCCTGGTTCTGCATGGGGCCAGGCACCAGCACGTTCAGGAAAGGGCGAAAGGGATGGGAGACATGCGCTGGTTCGGGGGCTTCAGTAGCGCCGCAACGCCACCGCGGATCCCTGTCAACAGTGCGGAGGTGTGGCCGACCATTTCCGGATGCTGGACGGTCGGACGATGGGACGGGCACGAGGTCCGCACGACGTACAGCGACCACCGCATGGTTGCGGTGATCGGCCCCTGCGCCATCACTCGGAATTCTTTGACACGACTCGGAACGCACGGGGTTCCGGACGACGTGGCCTGGCGATGGGCGGGTAGTTACACCACTGTGGAAGTCACCGACGGCCGTACCCGCATCTGGACCGACCTGGGCGGAGCATGGCCCATCTACACAACCTCGCTGGACGGCGGGGTGTACTGGTCTTCCAGCTCACGCGCTTTGGCTGCGCTGACCGGTGCCGGGCCGGATCTGGATCGGTTGGCGATGTGGCTTTTGGCTCCGTCGGTACCTGTCCTGCTTGCGGGGCGGTCCGCATTCAAGGGCGTAGGGCTTGTACCCGCCGGGCATCGCCTGACCCTGATCCGGTCGGGGGCGGTGCGGGCGGAACGGATGTGGTCGCCTCGGCCATGCGCAGATTCACCCGGCAGGCGACTGCGGGCGGAACTGGCAGCGGCGGTGGCGGTACGGGCAGTCAACGCGACAGCGCTGACAGCGGATATGTCAGGCGGGTTCGACTCGACATCTCTTGCTTTGCTGGCCCATGCGTCGTCCGGCACTGCGCGGCCGGTGACCGGTGTGACGGTGCATCCAGTCGGCCGTGCCACGGGTGGGGACGTGGACTATGCGCGGCTCGCGGCCAGGCATTCCGGAATCGTTCATCGCCTCATGCCGCTGGGCGCGGAGCACGCGCCGTATTCCGCGTTGGATGTTGTCCCGGTAACAGACGAACCGGCGCCGTCCACGATCGCGCATGCCCGCTTCTCCGGTCAGCTCACCTGGATGCGGAGCACCTTCGGCACTGATTGTCATTTGACTGGCGATGGTGGGGATAGCCTGCTGTGTTCTCCACCAATCATTCTGGCAGATTTGTTCGCGATGGGGCATAGCCGGCGGGCAGTGGTCGAAACGATCCGATGGGCGCGGTTGCGTAGGCTTCCCGTGTGGCCGCTGCTGCGGTCGGCTCACCGTGTCTCGCGAGAACGTCGCGCGGGCGCGCTGGCGGCGCTGGCCACGGAGTTGGGTGGAGGTTCCTCGCGAAGTACCGCCGATGGCGATATCGGCTGGTGCGGGATCGAACCTCTTCCCTCATGGGCGACCTTGCAAGCACGGGAACGGGCACGGGCTGTCGCCTCGGCGGTGGCTGAATGCACGGATGATCCCACCCCCGGTTCGTTTGCCACGGTCATGACCGGTGAAGGAATGGCGGAGGTGGGGCGCTCCGCGCGCGCCGATATTCAGCTTGCCGAAGCGGCCGGGGTACCGCTGCACAACCCATTCACGGATTCTCGCGTGGTGGATGCCTATCTGTCGGTTTCCTTGGGTGACCGTCCCGGCCCCGCCGATTACAAGCCCGTGTTGCGGGCTGCGATGGCGGACCTGTTCCCTGCCAAGCTGGCAGAGCGCACTACCAAGGGCGATTTAAATCCCGACCACTACCAGGGGATGCGCACGAACCTGGCGTCACTCCATGCCCTGACTGACGGCCGGTTGGCCGCTCTGGGTCTCGTCGAGCCCGGGGAGTTCCGACAGACGTTGACGATGATGGCGGCGGGGCTCCCTGTCCCGTTCGCCACCGTGGAGCCGGCTTTGGCGGCGGAGGTATGGCTACGGGCCTTGGGTGGCACATCCGATGTGGTGTGGATTCCAAGGACTACGGAGAGCGATAGATAATGTCCTGTGAGTACATCATTGTCCCCGAACACGTTCGTGCGCTCGATGTCGGCCCGGCCACGGTGATTGTCAACTACCGCAACGGCCGTGCTGATGTACTGACCGGGCCGGCCGCGCGCTGGTGGGAGGCGGCAACGACCAGCGGGTACGGCGACCCGTCGGGGCTGTTGGACACCCAGTCCGCGCGGGCCCTGCGTGAACAGCTCCTTACGGCGGAACTGATCATGCAGACCCCTCGGCATCGAGCGGGCCAACCGACGGCGGTCGGGCCGTCGTGGGTGCCAAGCTGGGGAACACAGGAGATGCAGGCCGGGCGCACGACGGCCGGATCCGCATCCTGCCGGATGACCCTGCGTGCGGGTGTGGCCCTGCTCGTGGTGCTCGGCGTGCTCGCGGCCGGACAAGGTCGCAGCCGGATGGCGCGGCTACTTCGGCTGCTGACGTGGGCCACGCGACGCACCAGGGTCAATGCCTCAGCTGATCACCTCATGGAGGCGGTCTACGCGGTCCGGCGGGCAGGAACGGTCATGCCGGGTCGTGTTGCCTGCCTGGAAGAATCATCAGCGGCGTTCCTCCTGCTGGCCATGGGCCGGAAGCGGGTGACGTGGTGCCACGGCGCAGCAGCCGACCCTGTTCGGCTCCATGCCTGGGTAGAGACTGACGACGGGCAGCGGGTTGCCGAACCGTCGTCAACCGCACGGTTCGGTGTCCTGCGCGCCATACCCGAACGCGACGACGGAAGCGAGATCAGGCGTGCATGAACCGATCGTGTGGATCCGGGGCGAACGCGCTGGGCTCGGCCCGTTCTCCAGCAACCTCGTCGATCTTTACTGGCAGTGGGAGCAGGATCCTGGCGTCCTGGTCGGCTACGGTCGCCAGACACCGGACTCGTTGGAAAACCGGCGAGAGGGGTTCCAGCATCAGGCGCGCGGCACGGACGATCAACTGAGGTTCACCGTCTACGACGTGACCACGGATCCGCCGACCCCCGCTGGCACCACTGCCGTTCTCATCGACCATCACGTGCGAACCGGGGAGTTTGTAATCCAGCTCGGCCCGGCCAGCCGTGGCAACGGTATCGGTACCGAAGCGACGCGGCTCACGCTCGACTATGCCTTTCACGTGACGAACCTGCGATGCGTCCACCTAGCGGTACTCTCTCCGAACCTCGCTGCGATCCGGGCCTACGAGAAAGCTGGTTTCCGCAGGATCGGGGAGCGTCGAAACTCCGGATATTGGCTGGGTGAGCTTGCCAACGAGACGCTGATGGACGCGATACCCGCCGACTTCCCGGGGCCGTCCGCGGTACGACAGGCCGTCGAGCCGGACCGGTAGAGCAACGATTCTCGCGGAACTATCCCTACCGTTCCACCCCCGCCAGACGACCCCGCGGCCTTCCCGCCCCTTCCCCTCGGGTGGAGGTGCCCCGGGGTCGTCGCCATGTCCTCTGGCACCCGATGGGCCGGGGTGGTATCGTCAATGACGGCATTCGAGGGTTCTGAACCCTGCGCCACGATGATCTTTTTCTTGTACGGCAGTACGCCACATTTTTGGGCTGTCCACATGTGAGCCGCCTCGGAGCGGCACGGACCGGGCTCGGGCTGCTGCACCGTGGGTCACCGTCGGTGGTCTGCGTCCAGTCGTGTTGATGTTCCGTCTGGGGTGCGCATGTGTCGTGTTCTGCTGCTGTCCTGGGTTGCTGCTGCCTGTGGGGTGAGCGGGTAGCCGGGGGCGGCTGAGCCTGCGCGGGGTTTCCGCGCGTTCACCTGTTCCCCGTGCCGGTGCCGGTCTGGTGCCGGTTGCGCTGCCCGTTCTTGTGCCATTCGCGCTGCCGACTATTAGCGCGTTTGTGTGTGTGGCGATGTGCAGGCGCTTCGGGTTGGGATGGGTGTACGACGGAAGGCCCGTCGGGTTCGGTTTCCGTTCCGGTTCCCTGTTCTCATTCCTGCTTTCTTCCCGCGCGTTTCTGCTGGCTGGCCTGTGGTGTGTCCGGGCCTGGGGCGGTGGGGGCGTGTGCGGGTGAAGGGGCGCGGTGTTTTCCGTGGATGTGGGCGTGAGCCTGCCCGAAAATCGGCCGGTCGCGGGTGGCTGTGCCCGGCCGATCCGCCTGTCCGGCCATGTCGATCACGTGGATGGTGTGACCGGTGAGGTCCGGCGGGCGTTTTCCAGCTCGGATCAGCCGGGCGGGGTGTTGCATGTGCGGTGCGGTAACCGGCGTGAGTCGGCGTGTCCGGCGTGTTCGGCGGTCTACAAGCGGGACGCGCGGCGCCTGGTCCTGGCCGGGCTGGCCGGCGGCAAGGGTGTGCCGGACACGGTGGTCGGGCATCCGGCGTGGTTTGTGACGTTGACAGCTCCGAGCTTCGGTGCGGTGCATTCCCGTCGCCAGAAGGGCGGGAAGTCGGGGCCAGTGCGGGCCTGTCACCCCCGGCGGGGCCTGTGCCCACACGGGAGACCGGCGGGTTGTCATGAGCGGCATCATGAGGCGGATTCCCGGCTCGGGTCCCCGCTCTGCCCAGACTGCTACCAGTACGKCCGGTCGGTGGTGTGGAACGCGCTGGTTCCGAAGCTGTGGAAGGTCACGCGGGACGCGACGGAATCCGCGGTGGCCTCGGTGGCCGGTCTGACCGTGGCGGGGCTACGCCGCTCGGCGCGGATGTCGTTCGTGAAGGTCGCGGAGATGCAGGCGCGGGGTGTGGTGCACCTGCATGTCGTGATTCGGGTGGACGGTCCCGACGGACCGGGCTCAGCTCCTCCGGGCTGGGCGGCCGGTGCGCTGGTCGCGGACGCGCTGCGCGGTGTCGTGGGCGCGGTGGCGGTGCCTGCCCCCGATCCGGACGCGGACACGTTCGGCGCGGTTGCGGCTGACGGCTGGGCGGTGCGCTGGGGGGTGCAGGTCGATATCCGTCGGATCGCCGTGGACGGGCCGGCGGATGTGGGCCGGGTCGGGAACTATCTGGCGAAGTACATCACGAAGTCCGCTGCGGCGGGTGGTGCGTTGGATCATCCGGTGCGGTCGCTGGCTGTGCTGGAAAGGCTGACCCTGCCTGCGCATCTGCGCCGGCTGGTGCAGACGTGCTGGCGGCTGGGCCGTGATGTGGCTTTCGCGGCGGCGTTGGACGCGGCGTTGGGCCGGGAGTCGGGGGATGTGCCCCGGCTGGTGCGCTGGTCTCACAGTTTCGGGTTTGGTGGTCACTGGCTGTCGAAGTCGCGGCGGCACTCGACGACGTTTACCGCGTTGCGGGCGGTGCGGCGGGTGTGGTCGCGCACGATCGGGGCCGCGATGGCGGGCCGGATCCCGGTGGACGCCTTCGGCCGGGTCGAGGGTGATGAGAACACGATCGTTCTTGGGGCGTGGACGTATGCGGGTCGGGGGCTGCATCTGGGGTCCGGACGGAGCGGTGATCCTCCGTCCGATCAGCGAACGGCGTCGGCGGTTGGTGGCTCGGTGGGCGCGGGGCGGGCTGATCGATGAGCGTTCATGCCGATACGCCGGTGGAGGTTCTTGACAGCAACGGTGGCCGTCCCCGGTCACGGGCGTGCCCGGGGCGTGGGTGGGCGGGTGGGTCCGGCTCCGCTGGGTCGGCCTCGGCCGGCCCGGTCGACCCTCCCGCTGACGATCATGTGGCTCGGCTTCTCGCCCGTGCTCCTCGGTTGACGGATGCGCAGGTCGCGGATCTTCGTCGTCTTCTGGGGCCTCCGCCGTCGTGATCTCCTGGCGGTGGTGGTGCCTTAATCGACGTATGAGGAACCTCACCCTCGTCTGCGGCACCCACCACCGCCACCTCCACGAGGAAGGCATCGTGCTCCGCAGAACCAGCAACGGAACGATCATCGCGCTGCTCCCCGACGGCCGGACCCTCCTCCCAGCACCACCGGTGACCCCCGGGGAACGGCCCACCGCCGCGCTCGCCGACACAACCGGGCACGTCGCACCGGCCGCCGTCACCACCCGTGACGGCGGCCGGCTCAACCTCGGCGAATCCCTGTTCGTACTCCTCCAGGACCACGTAGTCGTCGCGTGATCGCTCTGATCAGCAGTCGCCTATCCGATCAGGGGGCGTGCCCGGCATAGCAGGCGTGTTCTGATCGATGCCTCCTGCTGCCAAGGCATCCTGCCGGCCGAGGCGGCCCACCCCCACGGAGGCCACCCATGACCGAACGCGGCCGGCGCCCCGCGCACGTCATCCGCGACTCAGCCGAGGCCGAGGAGGTCGCCGGCAAGCTCGCGGCCGAGTTCGCGGCCCGGGCCGGTGAACGTGACCGTGACCGCGAGCTCCCGGCGGCCGAGGTGGAGCGGCTTTCCGCCACCGGCCTGCTTGCGATCTCGGTGCCGGCACGCTTCGGCGGCGCGGACGTCCCGGTCACGACGCTCGCCGAGGTCTTCCGGGTACTGGCCACCGCCGACGCGAGCCTCGCGCAGATCCCGCACAGCCACTTCGTCTTCCTCGACGCGCTACGCCGGCAGGGGACGGAGCAGCAGCAGGAGCGCTTCTTCACCGCGGCACTCGCCGGGGCACGTTTCGCCAACGCGCAGTCCGAGAAGGGCGGCCGCACGGTGGCCGACGACGCCACCTCCCTGCGCCGGGACGGGACGCGCCACCTCCTCGACGGCGACAAGTTCTACTGCACCGGGGCACTGTTCGCGCACTATCTCGTGGTGCGGGCGGTGCTGGAGGACGGCAGCAAGGCGCTCGCCTACATCAGCCGCGACACCCCGGGTGTCACCGTCGAGGACGACTGGGACGGCATCGGGCAGCGGACCACCGCGAGCGGCACCGTCCATCTGCGCGGCGTCCCGGTCGATACGGCCGAGATCGTGCCCTTCACCTCGATCTTCGACCGCCCCACCACCTACGGTGCTCGCGCGCAGGTCCTCCACGCGGCCCTCGACGCCGGCATCGCCCGTGGTGCGCTCGACGCGGCCGTCGCCGCGGTGGGCAAGGCCCGGCCGTGGTTCGAGTCCGGCGCGGCGAGCGCCGCCGCCGAGCCGCTGGTGATCCAGCAGGCCGGCGAGCTGGAGATCACGGTGCGCGCGGCCGAGGCACTGCTGCGCGAGGCAGCGGGCACGATCGACGCCGCCGACGCCGAACCGACCGACGACAGCACCGCCAGGGCGTCGATCGCCACCGCCGTCGCCAAGGTCGCCGCCGCCAGGGCCGCGGTCGAGGTGGCCGGCGCCCTGTTCGAGCTCGGCGGGACCCGATCGGCGTCCGCCGCCCTGGGCCTGGACCGCCACTGGCGGGACGCCCGCACGCATACCCTGCACGATCCGACGCGCTGGAAGGTCCAGCACATCGGCCGCTGGCTGCTGTCCGGCACCCGGCCGCCGCGACACGGTCAGCTCTGACGCGCAGGGGCGCTCGCGTAGGTCGCGGTCCGGGAGACGTGGCGGGTGGGAATGCGTAGTCTCGCGGCGTGCCATCACATCCGATCTTCGAGAACCCGCCTGCACTGCCGCGGGACGCGGTGGTCGAGGCGTTGGAGCGGGCGCTTGCGGATCGGGCGCATGAACCCGCGGCGGCGAACGCTCTGGTCGGGATCGCCCTGAACGGCGCCGACAGGGAGTTCGTCGAGCACTGGTGTGTGCAGGTCGGGACCCGGGCGGTGGCCGGCAGCCCGCTGCTCGGGCTCGCCGGGCTGTGCCTCGGGCACACCGCTCGGCGGTTCGGGCATCTCGGCGACGAGGCAGTCGCGCTGGTGCACTCCTTGGCGGCACGCGCCGAGCTGGATCCGTCGGACGTGGACGGTCGGGCCCTGGATGGACTCGACGACGTCCGGAGTTTTCTCCGCCCGTCCTGACCTGCCCCACAGCAACGCCCCCGGCCGACGCCGGCGCGGGTGATCTTTCTCGCTAGCCCTTTCGCAGGGTGACGGTGGCGAGGGCGAGGAGCTGGTCGCCGTGGCCGGCGTCGGTGACCCGCACCGTCACCACCGCGTGGTCGCCCGCGTCCCGCAGGACGGTGCCGGCGGTGCGGGCCGGGCCGGTCCGCACCTGGGACAGGTAGTGGATCTGCAGGTCCGTCGCCACCAGGCCGGGGCACAGGGCCTCGGCCGAGGCCTCTACCATGACGGCCAGGGCTCCGCCGAGGATCGTGCCGATGCTGTTGGTCACGAACGGCGTGCGTTCCAGGTCGAACTGGCCGGTGCGGGCGTCGACGAGCTCCAGCCCCATCCGTTCGTACAGGGAGCCTTCGACCGGGCCGCCCGCGGCGGGGCGGTGGACCTGCCCGATCCAGTTTCCCGGGTCGTAGTCGTCCATGCCGGGCGCCGCTGCCCGGGGGAGGCGCGCGAAGGTGAGCAGGCCGCTGCCGGCCCGGGTCAGCCCGGTGGGGACGACCGACGGCCCGGCCTGGTCGATGAGGCGGGCGAGCTTGTCGGCGTCATCCAGCCCGTGCCCGTCGTAGACGGCCGCGGATGCGATGATGATCTTCTTGCCGACCCGGACAAGCTGGTTGTCCAGCACGATCGGGCCCTCGGTGATCGGCTCCGCGCCGTGCAGCGAGATGTCCTGGGTTGCCGTCCAGTCGGGCCGGCCGGCGATGATGGCGGGATGTGATGCGCCGACGTCGAAGACGGTCAGGACCATTCCCGCCGAGATGGTGCCCCGGGGGGATCTGACGGCGTCGCTGACCGGCATGACCATCAGGCAGCGCTGGTCGGAGACGAGGTACTGGGTAATGGCTGCGTCTTCGATGAAGGAGCGCGACGGCCGTGCCGTGCTCGGCGTATCCGCCTCGGGCGTCGGCGTCATGGTGCGCTCCCCCACTTCCCGCGCGGCTCACCCGTCGCGAGGGGCCGATGGCCCCGACGCGAAACCCGCCGCCCCCAACCTGTTGCTTGCCGACAGCATTTTCCGGCCCGCGGATCGGCCGGCGCAACGAATTGACGGCAGAGGCTGCCATCGACCCGCCTACAGGGTCGTCCCGCGGCTGGCGGGGCCGGGAAACGCCGGGCCGTCGAAGGTGTCGAGGCGGGCGAACTCCTCGACGGGGCGGCGGGTCAGCCGGGTGGCCCGGCGCTGGGGGTAGCCGAGGGCGATGACACCGGCGATGGCATGGTCCGCGGGAATTGCGAGCAGTTTCGCCGCCGCCGGTTCCCGGCGCACCAGGAAGGTCGTCAGGACCCCACCGAGCCCCTCGGCCCGCGCAGCGAGCAACACGTTCTGGGCGAACGGGTAGACCGACCCGCCACCGACGATGCTCTGCCGATCCAGGTCGACGTCCGCCACCGCGAGGGCGGTCAGCCTTGCGCACAGGACGAGCAGCACGGGCGCCCGGTCGAGATTGTCGATGAACGTCATCGGCCGGGGTGTCGCCGCGGCCTCGGCGAGGTCGACACCCGGGCCGTGCCAGCGGCCGTCCGGCCCGGGCGCGAACGGGCGCAGCCCGGCCTTGACCTGCGCCCGGTACTCGCGCCAGCCGAGCACCGAAAGCTCGCGAACACCGCGGCGGATCTCCGGGTCACGCAGGACGATCACCGTCCACGGCTGCGCGTTGGCACCGCTGGGGGCGAACCGGGCGTCGTCGAGCACGCGGGCGAGCACCTCGTCCGGTACCGGCTCCTCGGTGAACGTTCGTTCCGCGCCCGACGTGCGCATCGCCTCGCGCAGGCCCATGCCACCCGGGTCACCGCCACCCGGTTCCAGGCCGTTCGGCCCCGTACCACTCGACTGCATGCCACCCGCCTCCGTCCGCCCGGCCGCGACGCCGCCATCCCCTACCCGCCACGACGGTAGCCCTGGCGGGCGAGCTGGCGGATGAGCATGCCGACCGGCAGGTCGTTTGAAGCCCACCGGGACACCGGCGGACGCCGGCCGGCGGGACGCCTTCGCGACGGAACCGATCCGAAGGCGTCCGAGCAGGTCACAGGCCTGCCCCTAAGGGGAGCAATGGGCAGGCACGTGGACCCGTCCGGATGGCAGGATCACCCCACGGAACATCGCCGGCGGATGCCCGACGGCCGTTGCCCGCCCCACACGCCCCACGCGCTTCACGCGCTTCACCCGTCCCGCACGCAGTGCGTCAGAGAGGATGTCCCCGTCGTGCCTGAGCAGGCTCCCCGTCGCAGCATCGAGTCCTGGGCACGCGACCTGCCCGTCAGTTTCGTCGAATGCCGCACCATGGGTCACCGCTGGCAACCGCACAGCGCCACCTGGGACCGCGAGGCGCGTGCCTACCATGTGGTCCACACCTGCGACCGCTGCAACACCCATCGCAAAGCCTGGTGGACCCGCAACGGCGAGATCACCGCCGCCGGCTACGACTATCCGGATGGGTACCTCACCCGGGACGTCGGTTACATCGGCGCCGACGGCCGCGGCGTACTGCGCACCGAATACCTCGCCCGGATGTTCGACAAGAGCAACAAGCCGCAGTAGCGAACAGCGGAGGATTCCGGTCGCGGGAACGACGAGAACCCTCCGCTGTTCGGACGGGCCGGGCCCCCGGCACCTTGAGGCGAACGGGGGATTCCGGCTGGTCCGCTCAGTGTTCCGCCGATGTCAGCGCTACCGCCGGTGCCGGTGCCGGTCCGGCCTCGGTTTCGGGCCGGCGAACGCGTAGGCCGTCCATGAGAACGGTTGTGAGCGCGTCGTCGGGCCGGGCACCGGGTCGGCATACCGCCACGCTGATCACCTGGACGACCTCCGCCGACGCGATGTCGTCCCGAAGCGTCCCTTCGGCCTGCGCCGCCTCGACGATTCCCACCAGCATCTCGTTGACATCGGCGAGCAGGCGGGCGATCTCGGGTTCGTCGCTCGCACTCTCGTTCAGGGTTTTGATCAGGGTGAGTGGCGCGTGGGTGCAGTGGTCGACGACCTCTCGCAGCGCCGCCCAGGCGGCACCCGCACGGGCCCCGTTCCGCTCGTTCAGCTCGTTCAGCTCGGGGCTCCGCGGCCTGCCGACGCCCTGCCGCTGACCGACGGCATGTAGCTCACGGAGCGTGTCGACGGTGATGGTGTCAAGCAGCGCCTGCCGGTCCGGGAAGTGCCGGTAGAGGGTGCCGACGCCGAGACCCGCGACCCGCGCGATCTCGTCCATCGACGCGAACGACCCGCGCTCGGCGATCACCGCCAGCGCCGCGGAAACGATCAGCTCCCGGTTGCGCCGCGCATCCGACCGCACCTTGATCGCCTCCCCATGCGGAACCGCAGGTTCAGGTTACACTCACAGCCAGAAGCTGAGGTTCCTGTTCAGGTTAGGGGCGAACGCATGCGTCTCGGTGTCCACATAGCCGACGGTCCAGGTCTGGAAGCGCTGGTCGGAGAGGTCCGCCAGGCCGCCGACGCCGGGCTGGCCAGTGCCCACTTCGGCCAGCTCGCATCCTGGGATGCGGTTACCGCGGCGGCGCTGTGCGCCGGGCGGGTACCCGGCATCGAGATCGGTACGGCGATCGTCCCGACCTACCCGCGGCACCCGCTTGTCCTGGCCGGGCAGGCGCTCACCGCGCAGGCGGCCAGCGGCAACCGGTTCGTGCTGGGTATCGGCCCAGGGCACCGACCGATCGTCGAGGGGCAGTTCGGCCTTTCGTTCGACCGACCGGCCCGGCATGTCCGCGAGTACCTCACCGCGCTGCGCCCACTGCTGCACGGCGAGGACGTCGAATTCCACGGCGAGACACTCACCGTCGTCGGCCGGGTGGACGTACCGGGCACGTCGGCGCCACCCGTCCTGCTCGCGGCGCTGGCACCGAAGCTGCTGCGTCTCGCCGGCGAGCTCGCGGACGGCACCATCACCGTCTGGACCGGTGCGCGCCACCTGGAGGAGACGATCACCCCCGCGGTCACCGCGGCCGCCACGGCTGCCGGCCGCCCCGCGCCCCGCGTCGTCGCGGGTGTTCTCGCCGCTGTGACCGACGACCGGCCAGGTGCGTTGCAGACGCTTTCGGAGCAGCTTGGCTTCGTGGCCGAGCTGCCGAGCTATCGGGCGTTGCTGGATCGGCAGGGCCTGACTGGCGTGCACGAAACCGCCGCGGTGGGGGACGAGCTCGAGGTCGAACGCGAGATTCGGCGTTTCGCCGCTGCCGGTGCCACCGATCTGGTGGTCGGCCTGTTCGGCGACGAACCGACCCGGAAACGCACTCTCGCCCTGCTCTCCGATCTCGCCACACAGGTCTGAGCCCGCTTCCGAGGGTGTTGTCCGCATTCGGACCGATAGCCGCGCGGGGAGGCCGCGGGCCGGGGCCGGGGCACCAGGCCTGGCGGGCCCCGGCCGGGTCCGCCGGACCCTGATCTCGCCCGGCGGATCCGATCACATCCGGCACCGGTCATCCCGGCCGGTGCCGGACGGGCCAGGATCGATCGAAGATCGTTTCGACCGCCGTCGGGCCGGGGCCCGTCAGGGTTGACCGCCTGTCAGCCGGCCGCTAACCTACAGCCAATAGGTTTACGTTTCCCCGGTACGGAGTGATGGAATCCCCTCCCCCGCGGAACGCCTCGACGACTTTCCGCGCCCGGCTCGTCCCCGCCCGCGGAAATGCCGCCTGGCCGGAAGGAGAAGCGCAGCGTCGTGGTCACTGAACTGGCGGACGTCCCGCCCGACCTGGTAGTGGATTTCGACGTCTATGATCCGATGTTAACAATGCCGGTCGACCGCATGCAGGAAAAGGTCGCCGAGCTGGCGAGGCGCGGGCCGGTCGTCTATTCGACCGCCTACGGCGGCCACTGGGTGGTCACCTCCTATGATGCCGTGCACCGGGTGCTGCGGGAGCACGAGACCTTCTCCAGCTACCCCAACAACCTGGTGGACGCCGGGCAGGGGAAGTTCATCCCGCTGGAGCTGGATCCGCCGGAGCACACCCTCTACCGGCACGCCCTGCAACCGCTTTTCAGCCCGAGCCGGATAAAGGTGCTGGAGCAGGGCATCCGCAGGACGGTGAACGAGCTGATCGACGACTTCGCCGCCCGGGGGCGCTGCGAGTACGTCGCCGAGTTCGCCCACCAGTTGCCGACCCGGGTCTTTCTGGAGCTCCTCGGCTGGCCGCTGTCGGACGCCTCGATGTTCGCCGAGGCCACGGAGATCCTGCTCAACGGCCGCCCGGGCGACACCCCGGAGCAGGCTGTCGGCTCGCGCACCGAGGCGGCGATGTCGCTGTTCGGCTACTTCCAGCGGATGGTGGACGAACGCCGGGGCGCGCCGGCGGACAGCGACGACGTCACCGCCCAGGTGATGCAGGCGATGGTGACCGCCGACGGTGCCCAGCGGCCACTCGACGACGACGAGCTGCGCCGGGTCTTCCTGCTCCTTCTCATCGGCGGGCTGCACACCGTGCGCGGCTCTTTGTGCTGGGCGCTCATGCACCTGTCGGCCCATCCGCAGGAACGCAAACTGCTCGTCGACGATCCCGGGCTCATCCCGAACGCGGTGGAGGAGGTGCTGCGCTACGAGGCGGCGGTGTCGGCCGGCCGCCGGGTGCGCCACGACACCGAGCTGGGTGGGGTCGCGCTGCGCGAGGGCGACCAGCTGCTGGTGATGCTGTGCGGGGCGAACCGCGACGGCGAGCAGTTCGACGGCCCGGACGAGCTGCGGATCAACCGCACCCCGAACCGGCACCTTTCCTTCGGTTCGGGCCCACACCGGTGCATCGGCTCCCATCTGGGCCGGATCGAGCTGCGCATCGCGCTCGAGGAGATTCACCGCCGCATTCCGGACTACGCCCTCGACCCGGCCGATCCGCCCGTCATTCTCCCGAGCCAGGTGCGTGGTTTCCAGCGCATGGGTATCACCTTCGGCCCGGAGCGGGAAACCCCTGGAAAAACCCAGAACGCCCCTGGAAACGTCGACGTCGAAGTGACCGAGGTGCAGGTATGAAGCTCGCAGGAAAAGTCGCAGTCATCACCGGGGCCGGTTCCGGGCTCGGCCGGCAGAGCTCCCTGCTGTTCGCGCAGGAAGGCGCCTCGGTCGTCGTGGTCGACATCCTCGCCGACCGCGCCGAGGAGACGGTCAGGCTCGTCACCGAGCAGGGCGGCAAGGCGTTGGCGGTGACCGCCGACGTGTCGGTGGAGGCCGATGTGGCCCGTGCGGTCGCGACCGCCGTCGAGGAGTTCGGCGGCCTGGACATCATGTTCGCCAACGCCGGCGTCGTGTCCCGCGGTGGCGTTCCGTCGGTCGCCGGCGGGGAGCCGGTGGCCTTCGAGGACCTGACCGAGGCCGACTGGCAGCAGGTGCTGGGGGTCAACCTCAGCGGCGTCTTCTTCTCGTGCAAGCACTCGGTGCGCCCGATGCGGGAACGCGGCGGCGGCGCGATCGTGGTGACCTCCTCGGCGGCGTCCCTGGTGGCCTACCACAGCATCTCCCTGTACTCGGCCACCAAGGCCGGGGTCAACGGGCTGGTCCGCGGCCTCTCCCTCGATCTCGGGAAGTTCGGCATCCGGGTGAACGCGCTGGCGCCCACGCACGGCATGTCACCGAACTTCCTGATGCCGCCGGGCTCGCCGGTCGTCGGCCAGTCCTACGAGGAGGTGGCCGGCCCGTGGAACCCGGGTGTGTCACCGATCCCGCTCAAGCTGCGCCGCCCGCCGTCGCTGCTGGACAACGCGAAGGTCGCGCTGTTCCTGGCGAGTGACGACTCGGCCTACATGTCGGGAGTGGTGGTGCCCGCCACCGACGGCGGAACGCTGTCCCGGGTCGCGATGACGTTCGAGGAGGACGCACCGCCCGCGGACGCCGACGCGACCGCGACCGCGACCGCGACCGCGACCGCGACCGGCTGAGCCTGGCACACAGCGTCGGAATCTCCGGGTGGGCAGCCCGATCGCCCACCCGGAGCAGGCATCGGAACTTTTATCTACACTCGTTAGTTTTATGCGATGGCCACCGCGGTGGCTGCGCGACGGGGATCCCTCGAGGAGGAATCATGACCCAGTCGATCGTGTCGAGGGAGGCACGGATCAGGCGTGCGCTCGAGCATCTGCGCGGGCAGACCACGGACGAGTACAACTCCGTCACGCCGTTCGGCCCGACGGAGTTCACCGATCCGGCGGTCGCCGCGCGGGAACGGGACCGCGTGTTCGGCCGGGTCCCCTCGATCGTCGCGCACGGCTCGGAGCTGCCCAGGACCGGTGACTTCGTCACGCTGCAGCTGCCGCGCAACCGGGTCATCGTCGCCCGCCAGCGCGACGGCGGGGTGAAGGCGTTCGTCAACCTCTGCCGGCACCGGGGAGCGCTGCTCGAGGACCAGGAGAAGGGCCGCTGCCGCCTGTTCTCCTGCCAGTACCACCGCTGGTCCTACGACCTCGACGGGTCGCTGCGCACCATCACGCTCGACTCGACCTTCGGGGAGGTCGACCGCTCCGGACTGGGCCTGGTGGAGCTCCCCTGCGAGGAGCGCCACGGCTTCATCTGGGTGATCGACAACGCCGAGGCCACCGACATCGACGTGGCCGCCTGGCTCGGCCCGGAGATGGACGGCATCCTCGGCGGGTACGACCTCGGCGGGCACATCTGCTTCCAGGCCGAGGGCTTCGACGAGCCGGTCAACTGGAAGATCATGCAGGACGCCTTCCTGGACGGCTACCACGTGCAGTACGCCCACCCCAACACGGCGGGGCTGCACATCCACACGAACGTGATGGCGTTCGAGGACTTCGGCCGGCACTGCCGGTTCGTGGTGCCGCGCAAGAGCATCGACCGGTGGCTGGACGAGGATCCCGGCGACACGCCGCTGGGGCGCTATGTGACCGAGACCCACTTCCTGCTGCCGAACAGCACCCTGCTGCGTCAGCCGGACCACTTCGAGCTGCTCACCTTCCGGCCGCATCCGACCGACCCGGACCGTTCCCGGATGGAGATGCGCCTGATCGTCCGCGACGTGGCCCAGAGCGGGCTCGACGAGCAGAAGTGGCAGTCCCGCTGGGAGAAGAACTGGAAGATCCTGCTCGCGGTGCTGCACGCCGAGGACTTCCCGTTGCTGCGCGCCTCCCAGGCGGGGCTCGCCAGCGCGGACGCCGGTGGCATGGTGCTGGGCCGCAACGAGGTGGCGAACCAGGTCTTCCACCGCGAGATCGGCAGGCTGCTGTCTTGATCGAGCACGGCTGGCGGACGGGCCTTTCGGCGCGCGAGGCCGCCGAGCTGGCGTCGCTGCTCGCCGAGGCCGCCCGGGAGGACGAGGAGACCGGCTACCTGCAGGCGGGCATCGCCGAACCGCTCCCACCAGGCACGACACAGCTGCTGGTCTGGATGTCCGGCGAGGGCGGCCGTGGCCGCTGGATGTCGACGCCGGCCCCAGCCGCCTCGACGCCGACCACCTCGACGCCGACCACCTCAGCGCCGGCGACGGCCTCGGCTGCGGTGCCGGCCCCGTCCCTCGCACCGGCACCGGTTCTCGCGGCCTGTCTGCGGGTCGAACCGGCCGGCGCGGGGCCGGCTGTCGCCCGCTATGTGGTCCGTCCAGCGCTGCGCTCCCTGGGTGTCACGACCTTGCTCCTGGAGGAGCTCGGCCCGTTCGGCGGACCCGGCTGGGCCGGCGGGGTCTCCGCCCTGGACGCGGCGCGACTGCGGATCTGGGCGCAGGGTGACCATCCCGCCGCCGCCCGGGTGGCCCGCCGTTTCCGCCGGCTCGGTGTCGAGGTGAACGATCGGCGCTGGTGGCTGCTCGCGGATCTGCGTGCGGCCGTGGACGGCGACCGGCCGCTCCCCCGGCCCGCCGACGGCGCCGCGGCGCCGGCCCGCCCACCCGCGACCGACCGGGAGCGGGCCCACGCCGCCGACCTGTGGCGGGTTTCCGCGACGTCGTCACCGCCACCGGGCGGTGAGCTGCTCGTGGCCCCGACGGCCGGCGGCGTGGCCGGCGCGATCTGGTTCGATCCCGGCCCCGTCGAACGGACCGAGTACGGCACCGCCGGGCGGATCGAGGGCCTCGCGGTGGCCGGCTCGGCGGCGCGGCCCGGGACCGTGCGGGACCAGCTGCTGCGCGCGGCCATGGAACGGATGGCGGGGCACCACCGCATGGCGGCCGTGATCGTCGTGCCGGCGGCGGAGAGCCCGCTCGTGACGAGCGCCCGGCTGGCCGGCTTCGAGCACCGTCGCACCGATGTCGAGTACATGTTCGCGGACCGGCCGGCCGCGCCGGGCATCTCAACCACTGCCGCAGGCGAACGGGCGGGCCTCTGTTCCGCTCTGGCCGGCCCCGCGCTGCCGCGGTCGAAGACCTGAATCGCCGAATCCGCGCAAAAGGAATCCATGCAAAAAGGAGGAAAGAAGTGGCCACGTCGGTTGTTTCGGTTCTCGACTGGTGGGCACGCGCCAAGCCGGACCGGGTCGCGTTAGTCTTCGGTGACGACCAGGTCGACTACCGGCGGTATCGGGACTGGACCAGCCGGGTGGCGAGATCGCTCGTCGCCCGCGGCGTCGCACCCGGTGACCGGGTGGCGCTGCTGGCCAACAACTCGCTGGAGTGGGCGGTCACCGCGATCGGTGTCCTGCGGGCCGGCGGCGTCCTGGTTCCGATCAACCCGCGGCTGGTCGCGGGGGAGATCCGGTCCTTCTTCGAGGAGGCCGGGGTCCGGCTGGTCATCGCCGAGGGCGCGTTCACCGCGACGCTGAAGGAGGTCGCGGGCCAGCTCGACGGCGACCTCGACATCGTCGAGATCGCGGCCGTCGAAGCGCTGCGTACCGGCGAGACGGGCGGCGAGGCCGGCGGCGTGAAGGTCGGGGAGACGGGCGCCTTCCGGGTGGACCGCGACCAGCACGAGCCGATGACGGTGCTGTTCACCAGCGGCTCCACGGGGCGGTCCAAGGGCGTCATCTGCACCAACCGGACGATGCTCGACATCGCCTTCGAGGCCTCGCTGCGGGAGGACGCGCTCAACACCGGGGTGCGGACCCTGCTGGTGCTGCCGCTCTGCTTCACCCCCGGTGTCGTCTACGGCCTGTTCATGACCGGCATCCTGGGCGGCACCCTCGTCATCGAGCCGGGGTTCGACGCCGCGCGGGCGGTGCAGCGGCTGGCCGAGCATCACATCCAGGCCATGTTCGGTGTGCCGCTGCTGTGGGAGTCGATGGCGCGTACACCCGGCTTCGCCGAGGCGGACCTGTCGAGCCTCGGCTCGGCGGTGGTCGGCGGCGCGGCGGTGTCGGTGCCGCTGCTGCGGGCCTGGGGCGCCAAGGGTGTCGTGCTGCGCCAGATCTACGGCATGACCGAGGTCGGCGGGATCGCCACCGCGACCCTGCCCGAGGAGGCCGAGGAGCATGCCGCCACCTGCGGCGCCGGCTCCCCGTTCACCGACCTGCGGGTCGTGCGGCCCGACGGCACCGACTGCGAGCCCGGCGAACCCGGCGAGATCATCATGCGTGGGCCGGGGGTGACCCCCGGCTACTGGGCGGCGCCCGAACTGACCGCGCAGGCGATCCGGGACGGCTGGCTGCACGGCGGTGACCTCGGCGTCCGCGACGCCGACGGCCGCATCGGCTTCGCGGACCGGCTCAAGGATCTGATCATCTCGGGCGGCATCAACATCTCCCCGTTCGAGCTGGAGGCCGCCCTGATGACGATCCCCGGCATCTCCGAGGTCGCGGTCATCGCGGCGCCGGACGAACGGTTCGGCGAGACCCCGGCCGCGATCGTCTCCGTCGCCGCGGACTCCGACCTCGACGAGGCGGCGATCGTCGCGGCCTGCGCGACCCGCATGGCGGACTACAAGGTGCCCCGGTACGTCGTGATCCGCCGTGATCCCCTGCCCCGGCTGCCCAGCGGCAAGCTCGCCAAGCCCGCGATCCGGGACGAGTACCGCGACGTCACCGAACGTTTCCCGAAGGTGCGATGAACCTGTGAACACAGATCTTTTCGAGTCCGACCACGAGCTCTACCGGGAGACGGTGCGGGCGTTCGTCACCCGTGATGTGGTCCCCAACCTGGAACGGTGGGACGCCGAGCGACTCATCGACCGGGAGACCTGGAAGCGGGCCGGCGCCACCGGGCTGCTGGGCCTCGCGGTGCCCGAGAGCCACGGCGGGGCCGGGGAGCGCGACTACCGGTTCCGCGTGGTCCTGCAGGAGGAGATCGCCCGGGTCGGTGCCTCGTCGCTGCAGTCGTCGTTCTCCACCAACGACGACATCGTCCTGTCGTATCTGCTGGAGATGGCCACCGAGGGGCAGCAGGCCCGGTGGCTGCCCGGCTTCGCCACCGGCGAGACGGTCGGCGCGATCGCGATGACCGAACCGCAGACCGGCAGCGACCTGCGCGGCGTCGCCACCACGGCGGTCCGCGACGGCGACGACTGGGTGATCAACGGGTCGAAGACGTTCATCACCAACGGCATCCTCGCCGACCTGGTGATCGTCTTCGCCCGGACCGGCACCGACGGCGGCAGCCGCGGCTTCAGCCTGTTCGTCGTCGAGCGCGACACCCCAGGCTTCGAGCGCGGCCGCAAGCTCGACAAGGTCGGCCTGGCCGCGCAGGACACCGCCGAGCTGTTCTTCCGGGACGTCCGGGTGCCTGCCCGCAACCTGCTCGGCGTCGAGGGCGGCGGGCTGCCGGCGCTGATGCGCAACCTGCCGCGGGAACGGCTCGGCATCGCGATCGCGGGGCAGTGCTCCGCGGAGGCCGCGTTCGCCTGGACGTTGGACTACGTCCGCCAGCGCCAGGCGTTCGGCCGCCCGGTCGCCGAGTTCCAGACGGTCGGGTTCGCCCTCGCCGAGCTGCGGACCCGCATCGAGGTGACCCGCGCCTACATCGACCGCTGCGTGCGCGAGCTCAACCGGGGCACCCTGAGCGCGGTGGACGCGGCGAAGGCGAAGTGGTGGGCCACCGAGATGCAGTGGAAGGTCGTCGACACCGGGGTCCAGCTGCACGGCGGGTACGGCTACATGACCGAGTACCCGATCGCGCGGGCGTTCCTCGACGCCCGGGTCCAGCGCATCTACGGCGGCACCAACGAGATCATGAAGGAGATCATCAGCCGGGACCTCGTCCGGAGCTGACGCCTCACAGCACAGTGGCCCGGGCCGCGACGAACCTCGTCCGCGGCCCGGGCCACTGTCGTTGGATCTGTCTGTCGTTGGATCTGTTGCCTTTCTGGAGCGCCGCCGGCTCAGGCGGCCGTCGCGCCGGCGCTGACCGAGCCGAGGTAGGCGGCCTCCAGCTCAGCCCGGCGCTCGGCCAGCTCGGCCCGGGTACCCGACAGGGTGATCTCCCCACGGTGCAGGACGTACGCCCGGTCGGCGGCTTCGAGCGCCAGGAACAGGTGCTGTTCCACCAGGACGACCGCCAGTTCCTGCTCGGTGGCCAGCCGCCGCAGGATGCCGACGAGCCGCTGGCAGATCTTCGGCGCCAGGCCCAGGCTCATCTCGTCCACCAGCAGGACCTTCGGCCGCTGGTAGACGGCGCGGGCCAGCGCGAGCATCTGCTGCTCCCCACCGGAGAGCAGGCCGGAGCGCCGGTCGAGGAGCCGTTCGAGCTCGGGGAACAGCTCGAGCACCCGGCGCAGGTCACGTGCCCGCCGCGCGCCCGCGACCGCGAGGTTGTCGCGCACCGACAGGTTCGCGAACAGCGCGCGTTCCTCAGGGACATGGCCCACCCCGGCCCGGGTCACCGCGCGTGGATGGTGCCCCGGCAGGACCCTGCCGCCGACCGACACCTCCCCCGCGCGGGCCCGGACCAGCCCCGAGATCGTCAGCAGGGTGGTCGTCTTGCCCGCTCCGTTGCGCCCCAGCAGCGCGACGATCTCGCCCGGGAGGACCTCGAACGAGATCCCCCGGATCACCGGCGCCGAGCCGTACCCCGCGGACAGTCCGGTCACGGCGAGTGCAGCTGTCATGGCGACTTCTCCTGTGTCTCGCTCTGCCGCTCGTCCAGGTCCACGCCGCCCGCCTCGGCGCTGTCCGTCTCGGCGCGGTCGTGGTCCGCGCCGTCGTGGTCCGCGCCGTCGTGGTCCGCGCCGTCTTCCGTGGTGCCGAGGTAGGCGGCCCGGACCGCGGCTGACGCGCTGACCTCGGCCGGCCCGCCGGCGGCGATCACCCGGCCGAACTCGAGGACGTACACCCGGTCGCACACGGAGAACACGAGATCGACGTCGTGATCGATGAGCAGGACAGCCCGCCCCCCCGTCGCCATCGCCCGGATCGGATCGGCGAGCGCCGCCGACTCCCGGCTGTCCAGGCCGGCCGCGGGCTCGTCGAGCAGCAGCAGCCGGGGGCGGCTGGCCAGCGCACGCGCCAGCGCCAGCAGCCGCTGCTGCCCGTGGGACAGGTCCGGGGGGAGCGACCCGGCGTGGTCCGCGAGGCCGAACCGGTCGAGCAGCGCGGCGGCCTCGTGGCGCCCGCCGGGACGCCGGCCGTGCCCGATCAGCACGTTCTCGGTCAGGGACAGGTCGTCGAACAGCTCGAGGTGCTGGAACGTCCGCACCAGGCCGAGGGCCGCCCGCCGATGCGCGGGCAGCCCCTGGATCTGCTGGTCACCGAAGTGGATGGTGCCGGTGGCCGGCACGAACCCGGTGACGGCGTCGATGAACGTCGTCTTGCCGGCACCGTTCGGCCCGATCAGCCCGACCACCTCGCCCGCGGCCACGGACATCGTGACCTCGTCCAGCGCCCGGACCCCACCGAAGGCGACACCGACCCCCTCAGCCCGCAGCAACATGCGGATTCACCTCCTTCGTGGTGGTGGCGGTGGTCGACTCCACCCCAGCGATCGACTCCGCCCCAGCGATCGGCTCCGCCACGGCGATCGCTTCCGTCGTGACGGTCGGCTCCGTCGTCGTGGTCGGCTCCGGCGCCGTGGTCGTCCGCCTGGCCAGCTGCCGCAGCCGTGGGGTAAGCCGCTGCCGGGTCAGGCCGGCGAGCCCGTCCGGGCTGCGGATCGCGACGATGATCAGACCGATCGAGAGGATCAGGGTCTCGTAGTCACCCAGGCCCGCCCACTCGTGCAGGGCGACCGAGACCAGGCCGCCCGAGTAGAGGGTGCCGCCGACCAGTGCGCCCGACACGCTGGTGATCCCGCCGAGGTAGACCGCGACGAGCAGGCCCAGCGAGGTGAAGGTGCTGTAGGAGGCGTACGACAGCTGGCCCTGCTGGTAGGCGAGCAGGGTGCCGCCGACGCCGGCGAGCGCCGAGGAGATCGCCGCGCCGGTCAGCTTCACCCGGGCGGCGTTGATGCCCGCCGCCGCGGCGGCCCGTTCGCTGCCACGGACCGCGAGCATTCGCCGGCCCAGCTCGTGGCGCCGCAGCGCGGCGACCCCGAGGGCCGCGGCGACGGTGACCACCAGCACGAAGTAGCCGAACGTGACCCGAGGGAAGTCCTCGGCGCCGCCCCGGATGCCCAGCGAGAACCCGAAGATCTCCGGCTGGGGCACCGTGGAGCCGCTCAGGCCGCCGGTGACCTTGGGATTCTTGAAGATGAACTCCTCGATCGCGACCGCGGCGGCCAGCGTCACGACCGCCAGGTGCAGGCCACGGACCCGCAGCGCCGGCACCGCGACGAGCAGGCCGAGCGCGGTGGCCGCCAGCACGGCGATCAGCGGCCCCACCGGGAACGGCACGCCGCCGTCGGCGGTCACCTTGCTGAGGGTGAACCCGGCGACGCCCGCCAGCGACATCTGCGCCAGCGAGATCTGGCCGACGAAGCCGGTCAGCACCACCAGGGAAAGACACAGGACCGCCGCCACCCCACTGGTGATCATCCCGAGCCGCCACTGGCTCGACAGCAGGGGCAGCGCGATCGCGGCGGCGGCCACCGCAGCGGCGATCGGCACCGGCCGCAGCCGCCCGGCGGGTGCCGGCGGGAGCCGGTCCTGGGCGGTGCCGCGGCCGGGCAGCCGCCGGCCCGCCACCATCAGCATCAGCACGACCAGCAGGAACGGCAGGCCCTGCTTGAGGCCGTTCTGTGGCAGCCAGCTGAACTCACGGGTGAGGTAGAGCAGCCCGGACTGCAGGCCCCCGAGCGCCAGCCCGGCGACGGCGGCGACGGCCACCGAGCTGAGCCGGCCGACCAGCGCCGCGCCGAGCGCGGGCACGATCAGCAGCGTGAAGCTGCCCGCCTCCAGCGAGGTGGTCGGCGCGATCAGGATGCCGACCACGGTCACCACGGCCCCGGCGAGCAGCCAGCTGACGGCGGCCAGCCAGCGGGGCCGCAGCCCCAGCAGGATGGCAGCCTTCTCGTTCTCGGCGGCACCGCGGGTGGCCTTGCCGAACCGGGTGCGGGTCGACCACAGATGCAGCGCGGCGGCGAACAGCAGCGCGATGCCGGCGAGGTACAGGCGGTCCCGCGGCAGCGTCGCCCCGAGAACCGTGACCGGCTCGTTCGGCAGGATGGCCGCCACCGACCGCGGCGCGGACCCGAAGCGTTGCAGGATGAGCGCCTGCACCGCCAGCATCACGCCCACCGAGGCGACGACCCGTGCCAGTGGCGGCGCGGCGTGCAGCGGCGCGAAACACAGCAGGTAGATCAGAAGTGTKAACAGCAGCGCGTGCGCCAGCACCAGCAGCATGCACAGCGCCACGGACGGTTCGGTCCCGAGGTCGATGTGGCCGACGGGCAGCACGAGGATCCCGTGCCGGCGCAGGTCCGCGTACTGCAGGACACCGAACAGGGCGGTCGCCCCGAAACCGAAGTGGATGACGCCCGAGGCTCGGTGGACGAGCACGATCCCCGTCGCGAATGCGGCGTAGATCGCGCCCGACCCGAGTCCCAGGATCACGAACGACAGGAAGTCCACCGAGCACCTCTCAGGCCGGCCGGTCCAGGGGAACGCTCAGGAGGTCGTCCAGTCGCTGGYCGGCACCGGCTTCCCGCCCTCGATCCGGACGATGCGGACGCTGCCGTTGCACACCGTCGACACCCCGGTCAGCGCGGTCCCGTCGCAGGAGTAGCTGTCGTCGAGGAAGCCGTCCTGATCCTTCGAGGCCTTCAGCGCCTCGAGCACGGACGCGGCGGTGACGTCCTTGCCGGCCCGGCCGAGGACGCCGAACACGGTCATGGCCACGCCGAAGCCGTTCGTGTGCGAGGACGTGATCTCGTCCTCGGCGACGTCCGCGTAGTCCTTCATCGCGGTCACCAGGGTCGACACGTCCGGGTCGTCCGGGTCGGTCTGCGGGGAGAGCTGCTCGGTGGTGATCAGAGCGCCGTCGGCGGCGGCCCCGGCCGCCTCCAGGTTCGCCGGGTCGAGGCAGCTGCTCGGATAGATCATCTGCGTCCTGATGCCGAGCGACTGGGCGGACTGCATGATCAGCGAGCAGGAGGGCGAGACGAACATGACCACGACGGCGTCCGGCGAGCCGTCGTTGGCGGCGGTGACGGAGGCGGTGAAGTCCGTGGCGGTCGGGGACTCCTTGACGATCTGGACGTCGCTCACCTTCCTGGCGGTCAGCACCTTCTGGAGGCTCTCCGCGGCCGCGACGCCCGGCGGCGTGTCGTTGGCCAGGATGGTGACCTTGTCGGCCTTGATCTCATCGGTCACATAGCCGGCCACGCCGGCGAACTGGCCCGGGCTGCCGCCCAGGAAGGCGAAGACACCGTCGCCGGTCAGATCCGTGCCCTGGATCGGCAGGATCGGCACGTAGGGGATGCCGGCAGCGCGGATGATCGCGGTCGCGGACGGCCCGGAGAAGTCGAGGCCGGAGATCACGAGCGGAACCTTCGCCTCGACCATCTGGTTCGCACAGCGCTGGGACGCCTCGGGTGATCCGTCGACGGTGCAGTTGACGAACTCGACCGGCCGGCCGTCGACGCCGCCCTGCTGGTTGTTGAGGTACTCCGCGGCCGCGGACGCGCCCGTGCGCAGGTCCGGGAAGGAGCCGGAGGCGGCCTGCTCCTGGTTGATGAAACCGATACGGATCGGTTCGCCGGTGGCCTTGTTCGCGGCGGCGGGGGCGCTGCCGCCCTCGTCCTCACCGCCGCCGCACGCCGCGGCACCGGAAAGCAGCATGGCCGCCAAGGCTAAGCCGCCGACAAGCCTCTTGGGTCGCGTCATCTATCTCTCCAATACAAGACCGGGGTTCGACGGCATGCGAAAGGAGCACCTGGCCGCCGCCTGGCGCCGGACAGGTACAGGAACACACGTCGAGGAATGTCTGTGGCGCCTTCCGCGGCGGGGTCCCGGGTCCGGCCAGAGGAAGGCGTACAGGTGGGTGGGTACCAGTGTCGGAACAACCTAAAGGCATTTGGTTAACCTGGCAAGACCCATCCCGGGGGCATCCGGACACCCCCGGATCGGCACGACTGCCAGCCCGTCAGGCCGGACCGAGCCGGCCCCAGCCCGCAGCCGCCAGCGCCCGGCGCCCGGCGCGCGAGCAGGCGAGCAGGCGAGCAGGCGAGCAGAGGGTCACCCAGGGCGACGACGGGCATGACCCCACCAGGAAACGCACCGGAGCCCGACCAGTGGGCAGCCGACCTCGGAGCCGGCTCCGGCACCGATTCTCACCGGCACCCGACGGCCAGCCTCCAACAATGCCCGGCTGTGACGGCGGGCACATTTCGGCCGCATTGCAAAGCTGACCGGGACCCGACACCGGGCCATCCAGGCATAATCATCCCCATGCCACGCCCGAGCCGCCCGCTCCTGAGCCGGAAAAGCATTGTCGCGACATCCCTCGAACTAATCGACAGGGACGGTCTCGCGACTTTCAGCATGCCGGGCCTCGCCAGCGCGATGTCCGTTCGGGCGGCATCTCTTTACCATCATTTCCGCGACAAGGCGGAGATTCTCTCCGAGGTCGCCCGGTACATGGTCTCGCAGACCGCGATCCCGGCCCGGCCGAGCCGGGACGAGTGGCAGGAGTGGTTCGTGGCACTGGCCGCGAACCTGCGGGACGTCCTGCTGGAGCACCCCCACGCGGCCCCGCTGATGCTGCAGTTCCCGCCCCGCGACATCCTGGTCGCCGTCACCGAGAACTCCGCCGCCGTACTGGTCGAGTACACCGACTTCCCGAGCTACGTGCACATCCTGATTCTCGACACGCTGGAGAAGGTCACCCTCGGCGCCGCGCTGTCGGAGGTCATGAAGGCCCCGGAGAAGCGGGATCTCATTTATCCGCACGTGGACCACGTCGAGCACCCGATCCTCACCCGCGGGCTCGCMTCGAATCCGTGGACGGTGGACGAGATATTCCGCGAGTCGGTACGGGCACTGCTCGCCGGAGTCGCGACCCGGTTCGAGCAGCCGCGGGTCGGCACTCCTTGACCGCCACCTGATCACCCCCGGATCGCCCACAGCCGACATCGCGCACTCGTCAACGGCCACGGCGATCAGGCGACCGGTTGACCGGCCATCCCGACCCCATTAACCTACAACCTGTAGGTATCTGGCGTCGGGATGAGGACGAGTGCCGTCCCGCCGCCAGACCGATTCCCTGAGCACGAGCCGATCCGCCGCACCGCGACGGGTGGCCGGCCGGTCGGTTCGCGGAGGTGCCGGATTGGACAGGTCGACTCTCTTCATCGACGGTCAGTGGCTGGCCGCGCCACGGACGGTGGACGTGCTGGAGGCGGCCACCGAGAAGACGCTCGGCCAGGTCGCGCTCGCCGGGCCCACCCAGATCGACCTCGCGGTGACGGCGGCGCGGCGCGCGCTGCACGGCCCGTGGGCCGCACTGACCGGCCCCGAGCGCAGCGACCTGCTGAAGCGCTTCGCCGCCGAGCTGCGCACCCGCGCCGCCGATACGGCCGTACTGGTCAGCCAGGAGAACGGGATGCCGATCCGGCTCTCCCGCGCCGCCAACGGCTACAGCCCCGCGATGATCGTCGACTACTACGCGGATCTGATCAGGGACGCGGCACCCGACGAGATCCGGGCCGGCGTTCCGCGCGGGAGGACGATCGTCCAGCACCGGCCGGTCGGCGTCGTCGCCGCGATCACCCCGTGGAACTACCCGCAGCCGCTCGCCGCGATGAAGATCGCCCCTGCGCTCGCCGCCGGCTGCACCGTCGTGCTCAAGCCGGCACCGGAGACCACGCTCGACGCGCTGGTGTTCGCCGAGGCCGCGCTCGCCGCCGGCCTGCCCCCGGGGGTACTCAACATCGTGGCGGGTGACCGGGACGCCGGTTCGTACCTCGTCGCCCATCCGGGCGTCGACAAGGTCGCCTTCACCGGTTCGACCGCCGCCGGCCGGGCCATCGGCGAGGCCTGCGGACGGCTGCTGCGTCCCGTCACCCTGGAGCTCGGCGGCAAGTCCGCCGCGATCGTCGCCGCCGACGCCGACCTGGACCTGTTCGCGGCCCGCCTGCCCGAGGTCTCACTGGCGAACAACGGACAGACCTGCCACGCCTGCACCCGCATCCTCGCCCCCCGTGCCCGGTACGACGAGGTCGTGGACGCCGTCACAGAAACGGTGCGCGGCCTGACGATCGGGGACCCGCTGGAGCGGTCGACCGCGATCGGGCCGCTGGTCAGCGCGGCGCAGCGGGAGCGGGTGCTCGGCTATGTCGAGGCGGGGCGGGCCTGCGGGGCACGGCTGACGGTCGGCGGTGGCCGGCCCGCGGACCAGCCCGTCGGCTGGTTCGTCGAGCCGACCGTGTTCGCCGATGTCGACAACACCAGTGTCATCGCCCGCGAGGAGATCTTCGGCCCGGTTCTCTGCGTCATCCCCTACCGGGACGAGGCCGAGGCGGTGGCCCTCGCCAACGACTCCGACTTCGGCCTGGCCGGCTCCGTCTGGACCACCGACACCGAACGCGGCCTGGCACTCGCCGACCGGATCGAGACCGGGACCATCGGCCTCAACCACTACGCGCTCGACCTGGGCGCACCGTTCGGCGGGACCAAGGCCAGCGGCCTGGGCTGGGAGCTCGGGCCCGAAGGCCTCGCCCCCTACCGGCGGCACCGCTCGGTGTATCTGGCACCGGAGTGAGCGGTATCGGAGGATGTGGCATCGCAGCACGCGGTTCCGCGGAACCGTGCCATGTGGTGCGGTTCCGCGGAGCCGCGCGGCACATGGCGCCGCAGGACACGGCGCGCAGCAGGCAGGACACAGCACGGGAAGGTAGCGCCGATGACCGCTGACCGCACCGCGGCGATCGCCGGGCTGGGCATGACCGAACTGGGCAAGGTCTACGGCCGATCGGCGCGCGGCCTCGCCGCCGAGGCCGTCCGGCTCGCGGTCACCGACGCCGGCCTGCGGCTCGGCGACGTCGACGGCCTGCTGGTCAGCAACGGCCTGGCCGGCAAGGTCGGCGTGGAGCTGGCCGGTGCCCTCGGCCTCGGGCAGCTCGGCCTGCTCGCCGACATCAACGCGTTCGGCGCCACCGCCGGGGTGATGGTCGCCCAGGCCGCGCAGGCCATCGCCGCCGGCTCCGCCACCACCGTCGCCTGCGTGTTCGCCGACGCGCCGCTGGCCCCGAAGCGCAGCGCCGGCGAGGCCTGGGGTGGCGCGGGCCGCAAGCCCCGCGCGCTGACCGGACTGGCCGGCTGGCAGCTGGCGTCCGGCGGGGTCAACCCGAACATCCTGTACGCGCTCGCCGCCCGGCGGCACATGCAGCGTTACGGCACCACGTCGGAACAGCTGGCCGCGATCGCGGTCGCCCAGCGGGCGTGGGCGGCCGGCAACCCGCTGGCGGCGATGCGGGAACCGCTCACCGTGGCGGACCATCAGGCGTCCCGCCCGATCGCCGAACCGCTGCACCTGCTCGACTGCTGTCTGGTCAGCAACGGCGGCATCGCGGTCGTGGTGACCTCCGCCGAGCGGGCACGGGCACTGCGCCACCCGCCGGTGCACGTCCACGGGTACGCACAGGCACACGAACCCCGCCGGATGCACGCCGGCTCGCCCTGGGGCCTGGTCACCCCGGCGGCACGCAGTGGGCCGGCGGCGATGCGGATGGCCGGCATCGGGATCGGTGACGTCGACATCTGCGAGCTGTACGACTGCTACACCTACACCGTGCTGGTGACGCTGGAGGACTACGGGTTCTGCGAGAAGGGCGACGGCGGCGCGTTCGTCGGCGACGGCCGGCTCGCCCCCGACGGCAAGCTCGCCTGCAACACCGGCGGCGGCCAGCTGTCCTCCTACTACATGTGGGGGATGACCCCGCTGTCCGAGGCGGTGGTCCAGGCCCGCGGCGCCGGTGGCGCCCGCCAGGCGCCCCGCAACGACATCGTGCTGGTCAGCGGCAACGGCGGCATCCTCGAACATCACTCGACGCTGGTGCTCAGCCCGCACCCGCGGACGTCCTCAGGAGGCCTGGGATGAGCGACGGCGCGTTCCCGCCGGTCGCACGGGACGACGCGAGCGCGGCGTTCTTCGACGCGGCCGCGCGCGGTGAGCTGCTGGTGCGCCGCTGCCTCGACAGTGGCGACGTGCTCGGCCCGGAGGCCCGGACCTGTACCGGCTGCGGCTCGGCCCGGCTGGAGCCGTTCGTCGTCTCCGGTCGGGGTGTGTTGGTCACCTGGGCGGTCGTCCACCAGGTTCCGGTGTCGGCGCTGCGTGGCGCCGTCCCGTACGTGACCGCCGTCGTCGAGCTCGCGGAAGGCCCGTGGCTGCTGGTTCGCCTGGTCGGCACCGACGGTCGCGACCTGCGGGCGGGCCAGCCGGTGAGCGCCAGGTTCGTCCGGCCCCAGCGACCCGACGACGGCTCCGGAGCCGAAGGCGGCGAGGCTCCCGGCGAGGTCCTGCCGGTCTTCGCACCCGACGCACGCCTCACAGCGCGCGGCTAGCCGACGGTCAGCGCGGCCCACATCGCCACCCCGGCGAAGTGAGAATTTCGGTTGTTCGGGAGCCTGTCGCAGAGTGGCGCCGATCAAGATCGCTAGTCGGTGGGAGGCGTGGGGGCGCCCTCCATGAACGTGGCCGGACCTCCGAGGGTCCGGTAGCCCGGCTTGGTGAGTCGCAAGCGTGAAGGATTCTGGTTGTTCTGACGACCGAAATCCTTCACGCTTGCGGTTTGCCAGGCGATCTTGCACCCCTTTTGCCTTTATAGAGGCGAACTGCCGGTGCCGCGGGGATACCGAGCCTGCCGCCGCGAGGCCCGGATCGACATATCCGTCCCGCTGGCGATCTAGGCACGCCCACGGTAACCTAATGCCATAAGGTTTACGAGGTCGGCCGCTGTTCGCCGACGTCAACGTCTCGTAACTCGACAAGGGGTGAGGAACGTGCGCGCCCAGGAGCAGATCGAGGACCTGGTCGTCCAGCAGCGGGAGGCGGTCGCCGAGGGCGTCGTGTGCCTGACCATGGCCCGGCTGGACGGCGGCGCGGTGCCCGGCTGGGAACCGGGCGCCCACATCGACCTGCTGCTCGGCCCCGGGCTCGGCCCCGGGCTCGGCGCCAGCACCAGCACCGGCACCGGCACCGAGCCCGGGTCGCCGGCCGGCGGGGAGGAGCCCTTCGTCCGGCAGTACTCGCTGTGCGGCGACCCGGGTGATTCGTCCACGCTGCGCATCGCGGTGCTGCGGGCTCCGGGCGGGCGCGGAGGGTCGGCCTACGTCCACGACCGGATCGGTCCCGGGGACGTGGTGCGGACCCGCGGCCCGCGCAACCACTTCACGCTGGTCGACAGCCCGGAGTACCTGTTCGTCGCGGGCGGCATCGGCATCACGCCGATCATGCCCATGATCGAGAAGGCCGAGGCGGCCGGCGCCGAGTGGGCGCTGCTCTACGGGGGGCGGGCCAGGTCGTCCATGGCGTTCGCCGCGCAGCTCGCCGACCGCTACGGCGAGGACCGGGTGATGCTCCGTCCCGAGGATGAGTTCGGGCTGCTCGACCTGGCCGGCTTCCTCGGCGCGCCGCGCGACGGGGTCGCGATCTACTGCTGCGGCCCGGAGCCACTGCTTGCCGCGCTCGAGCGGCTGGCCGGCTCGTGGCCGGCGGGCGCGCTGCACCTGGAACGGTTCTCGCCGAAGGAGATCGTCGATGCGCCGGCCGCCGGCGAGTTCGTCGTCGAGCTCGCACGCAGCGGCACGGCGGTCACGGTGCCGGCCGGCAGATCGATCGTGGACGCCCTCGCCGACGCGGGGGTGGCGGTGCCGACGTCCTGCCGGGAGGGCACCTGCGGGACCTGCGAGACCGCGGTGGTCTCCGGGGTGCCCGACCACCGGGACTCGCTGCTGACCGAGGACGAACGGGAAGGCGGCACGGTGCTCATGCCGTGTGTCTCCCGGGCGCTGTCCCCCGTCCTCGTACTCGACTTGTGATATGTGATATGTGGTCAGTGATGAACGGGGCGGGACGGATGAACACGGGCTGGACGAACAAGGCGCGTAGGCCGTGACGGGGCCGGTGCTGGAGACGACGGAGGCCCGGCCGGGCGTCCTGCTGGTGCGGCTGAACCGGCCCCGCGCGCTCAACGCGCTGAACACCGAGCTCGTCGAAGGCCTACGTGAGGTGCTGGGCCGGATCCAGGACGACTCCCGGGTCCGCGCGGTCGTCCTCACCGGCGCCGGGCGCGGGTTCTGCGCCGGCCTCGACCTGAAGGGCTACGGGGAGATCCCCGGTGCCCCCGAGGCCGGGGAGGGGACGACGCAGGCCGGGATGCGGCTGCAGCGGCGCATCGCCGATCTCGCCGACGGGTTCCGCCGGGTGCGGGCCCCGATCATCGCCGCGGTCAACGGCCCAGCCGCCGGCGCCGGCCTGTCGATCAGCCTGTTCTGCGACATCAGGGTCGCGGCGGCCTCGGCGACCTTCCACGCCTCCTACATCCAGCGCGGGCTCGGTGGCTGCGACATCGGGGTGAGCTGGACGCTGCCGCGGATCGTCGGCTTCTCCCGCGCCGCCGACCTCCTGCTCACCGGCGGCTCCCTCGACGCCACCGAGGCCGAGCGGATCGGCCTGGTCTCCGCGGTCGTCCCCGACGACGGCCTGCTCGACGCCGCGCTCGACAAGGCGTCGGCCATCACCGCGCACAGCCCCTTCGCCGTGCGGATGACGAAGGAGGTGCTGTGGTCGAACCTGGAGATCCCCAGCTTCCGGGCCGCGCTCGACCTGGAGAACCGCAACCAGATCCTCTGCTCGACGACCGCGGACCATCAGGAGGCGGTCGCCGCCTTCCTGGAGAAACGCCCCGCGGTGTACACGGACCGTTGACGTCCTCACCCGCGTGAGCGCGGGAGATTCCAAGGCGAGGAGATCCTGATGGGCCCACTGACCGGGCTGCGCGTCCTCGAGCTGGCGGGTATCGGCCCCGGCCCGCACGCGGCGATGATCCTCGCCGACCTGGGCGCGGACGTCGTCCGGGTCGACCGCCCCGGCAGCACGGAACGTGAGCCGCTGCTGCGTGGGCGGCGCTCCGTCATCGCCGACCTCAAGACCGACGCCGGGCGTGAGCTGGTGCTGCACCTCGTCGCGAAGGCCGACATCCTCATCGAGGGCTACCGGCCCGGTGTCGCCGAACGGCTCGGGGTCGGCCCGGCCGAATGCCACGCGGTGAACCCGCGGCTGATCTACGGCCGGATGACCGGCTGGGGCCAGGACGGCCCGTGGGCCCGGCAGGCCGGCCACGACATCAACTACATCAGCCTGACCGGCGTCCTGCACGCCGTCGGCCGGGCCGGTGAGCGGCCGGTGCCACCGCTGAACCTCGCCGGTGACTTCGGCGGCGGGTCGATGTTCCTGGTCACCGGTGTCCTCGCCGCGCTCTGGGAGCGGGAACGCTCCGGGCTGGGCCAGGTCATCGACGCCGCGATGGTGGACGGCGCCAGCGTCCTGGCGCAGATGATGTGGTCGATGCGCAGCCTGGGCGGGTGGACCGACGACCGGGGCACGAACCTGCTCGACGGCGCCGCGCCGTTCTACGACACCTACGAGTGCGCCGACGGCGCCCACGTGGCCGTCGGCTGCATCGAGCCGCAGTTCTACGCCCAGATGCTGGCGCTGCTCGGCCTGGACGCCGCGGCCCTGCCCGACCAGTACGACCAGGCCGGCTGGCCGGCGCTGCGTGCGACACTCGCGGACGCCTTCCGAGCCCACCCCCGCGACCACTGGGCGAAGGTGTTCGACGGCTCCGACGCCTGCGTCACCCCGATCCTCAGCTGGGGCGAGGCGATCGAGCACCCCCACCTCGCCGCCCGCGGAACGCTGCTCGACCTGCACGGCGCCCCGCAGCCCGCCCCGGCCCCCCGCTTCTCGCGCACGGTGCCGGACCGGCCCACCGCAGCCCCCGAACCCGGCGCCCACGCCTCCGAAGTGCCCGCCGACTGGGGCATCTGACCAACACCGAGACCCGCTCCCGTCACATGTGATCATTGACTGTCGTGATCGGGAGCGGGTGGGACTCGATGATCCTCAGGCTGGCCGGTCGGCGATCTGCCCCTCGGAGGAAGATGCGGGCCACATTCATCCTGACCCCAGGGAGCTACCAGTGGCCGCTGGCGTACTGATCGCGGAGAGCCTGCGCACCGGAGCCGTGCTGAGCGATCTTCCCTTCTCCGTGCGGAAGATCCAACGATCGGCGTCTGGGAACGCCACCGCCGATCAGCCATCCGTCTGGACGCTGATCTTCTTCGACATCGCTGATACCGAAGCCGAGGCCCTGGCCACTCAACTCAGCGAAGCTCTGGATGCACCCGGTTGGTACGTGGACCTGCATACCGCCCAGGAGACCTTCATCGTGTTTCCCATCCGGGTTTTTCGCTACCCACGGGGCGACTCTCAGGGGCGCGCCGAGGCCGAGGACTACGGCCGCGCCCACGGCATCCCCGACTCGCAGCTCGACTGGCCGACCTGACGTCGGGCCTCGGTGTCACGGCTGTGCGGCGTCACGGCTGTGCGGTGTCAGAGCCGTGCGATGTCAGGGCTGTGCGGGCACCAGGTCGGCCGGGTTGACCGCGCCGCGCAGCAGGCAGCGCAGGGACTCGGCGTAGATCTCCGCGGCCGAGCGGGAGTTGGCGTCCATCGCCGTCGCCAGCGCCGGCAGCTTCTCCGGCTCCACACCGGAGAAGATCCGCGCCCGGTCCGCGGGAGACTTCATCGCCTCGGTGAGTACTGCCCCCAGCACCATCTTGTCCAGACCGTCGATGATCAGCAGGCGCTGCTCGGCCGGCACCCCGACCTCCGCGAGCACCGTCGCGGCCTCCTCGTACACCTCGGTCAGGACGTCCCGGGGCAGGTACTGCAGCAGGACCAGAGCTGCGTTGCTGTGGCGCAGCACCGCCCGCCGGAAGCTCAGGCCCAGGCCGACGAACCACTCCATCCAGGCGTCCCCCAGGTGCTCGCTCGGCGGGCGTGCCTCCAGCACGATCTCCCGCGCGACCGCGGCCAGGATCTCGGCCTTGTCCGTGAAGTGGTGGTAGAGAGACGGAGTGCGGACCTGCAGCCGGGTCGCCAGCCGCGGCAGGCTGAACGTCTCCAGGCCCTCCTCGTCGATGAGGCGAAGCGCCGTCTCGATGACGAGCCGGCGGCTGAGGAGTGGTTGGGACGGCCTGGGCATCTGACCATTGTCCAACATGCCCGGCCGAACACGTCCGATCCCCAGGTCGCAGCCGCGCCGGGCAACGCCGGGCCCAGGTCGCCCACGACCACCGGCACGCCTGAAACCGTGGTCCCGAGGCGAGGTCGACCACCCGAGGAGTGAAGGATCTTGGTCGTCCTGACGACCGAAATCCTTCACTCTTGTCCGGTAGCAACACGCCGCCTTGTCCGGTAGCAACACGCCGCCAGGTCAGGTCAGGGCAGGCTCCGGCGGCGGCTGCAGGACGCCGGCCTCGGCGAGGCGGTCGATCTCGTCCTCGGTCAGCCCCAGCAGGGTCCGGCAGATCTCCCAGGTGTGCTCGCCCGGCACCGGCGCCGGACGCAGCGGCGGGTCCGCGATGGTGGAGAACCGTGCGATGCGGGCGTTCGCCGGCACCGGCCGGGACAGCAGCGGGTGCTCCAGCGTCCGGAACGACTGCCGTGCGACCAGCTGCGGATCGGTCAGCTCCTCGGGCAGCCGGACCATCGCGCCCGCCGGGACACCGGCTTCCTGCAGTGTGGCGGTGACCTGCGCGGGCGTACGCTGCGCGGTCCACCGGGAGATCAGCTCCTCGACCTCGGCCCATCTGGTCCATCGCCCTCCGGCGGTGGCGAGCTCGCCCACCGCCAGCTCCGGCCGGCCGAGCACCGTCGTCAGCCGGGCCCAGTGCTCGTCGCCTCGGACGTCGACCACGCACCACTCGTCGTCACCCGCGCAGGGCAGCACCGCCGCGACGATGTTCCCGGCGCCGCCGTCCACCGTTCCCGGGGCCGCCGTTCCCGGGGCCGCCGATCCCGGGGCGAGTGACGCGGCGGCGAGGGCCGGGCCCAGGGGCATCACGGCGACGTCCGCCTGCGCGGTCTCCAACGCCGCGCCCCGGCCCGAACGGGCCCGCCTGATCACCGTGGCGAGCGCGGCGACGGCAGTCACATGCCCGGCGATGTGGTCGGGGTAGACCGTCGAACCGTCGCAGTACGCCTGGCTGTCCGTCGCGGCGCGCGTCGGGTCCCGCCACAGGGCGGAGACCCCGCAGGAGGAACGGACCAGCGGGCCGTAGCCCATCCGCCCGCTCCACGGCCCGCGCGAGCCGAAGGCACTGCTGTCGGAGACGATGATCCTCGGGTTGATCTCGGCGAGCTGGGCGTGGGAGAGGCCCAGCGACTCCAGGGTGCCGGGCTTGAAGTTCGCCGCGACGATGTCCGCGTGCCGCACCAGCTCCCGGAACAGGGCGGCGCCCGGCTCGCTGCGCAGGTCGAGGCCGAGACCGCGCTTGTTCCGCTGGCCCCAGGCGAAGGACGCGTTCATCCCGCCGCCCCGGCGGGTCTGGCGCAGCCCGTCCGGGAAGGCGTTGTTCTCGATCTTGATGACGTCGGCGCCCTGGTCGGCGAACAGCCGGCCGAGCTCCGCGCCGAACACGATCACCCCCAGGTCGAGCACGCGCAGGCCGGCCAGCGGCCCGTCCGCCGGATCCCCGGGGATGCCCAGGTCGGGCTCCGGCCCCCRCTCCCCTGCTTGGCCCAGCGCCCCGCCGTCCAGCGCCGCTCCGCCCGGCGCCGCTCCGCCCGGCGCCGCTCCGCCCAGGAGCAGCTCGGTGTGTTCGCCGAGGTTCGGGGCCCGGTGACGCAGCCCGGCGCGGACGCCGTCGACCGAGACGTAGCCGGACGGAACCCTGGCCCGCAGCCCCTCGGCGATCTCGGCGTCGACGAGGGTGCCGGTCTCGGCGAAGTGGTCGGCCGCCAGCACCTCGCCGGGGGTGAGCACCGCGGCGATCGGGACCCCGCGCCGGGTCCCCTCCGCGACCAGCTCGTCGCGCCGCACGCCGGCGAACAGCGCCCCGATCAGCGGATGCAGCCGGTCGGCGGCGGCGAACCGGGCGGGGATGGTGTCGTAACTCGGGTCGGCGAACTCCGCCGGCTCCCCCAGCCAGGCGAACATCGCCCGCCACTGCCGCCGGGCGAGCAGGCAGATCCGCACATGCCCGTCGGCGCAGGGGAACACGGGGTAGAAGGCGCTGGCGTCAGGACGGTCCCGGGGGAAGCCCTCCGGCCGGCCGGCGGCGGCCGACCCCTGGGTACCGAAACCGGGATCGAACCCGTGCACGACCGCCTCGTGCGCGCTGACGTCGACGAGCTCACCGGCACCGGTCCGCAGCCGCCGGACGTAGGCGACCAGCGCCACCCAGGCCGCGTGCACACCGACCGTCTGGTCGACCAGGCCGGCGGGCGGCAGCACCGGGCGGGCCCCGGGCAGCCCGGAGCGGGCCAGCACACCGCCGAGTGCGGCGAGCACCGGCTCGGTCGCGGTGAAGTCCCGGTAGGGCCCGGAGCGGCCGAAGGCGGTGATCGAGACGATGACCAGCCGCGGATGCCGGGCCGACAACTCCTCGGGTGTCAGGCCCCGGGCCCGCGCGGTCGCCTCACCGGACGAGTCGAGCAGGATGTCGGCCATGCTGGCGAGCTCGTGCAGCCGCTCGCGGCCCGTCTCGTCATCCAGGTCGAGCACCAGCCCGAGCTTGCCGGCGTTGCGCAGCGCGAACGCGACCGGCTCCGCACGGCCCGGCGAGCCACCGGGCGGCTCGATCCGCAGCACCTCGGCGCCGAGGTCGGCGAGGTAGCGCCCACATGACTGCGCCGCTCCCTCGGTGAGGTCGAGGACGCGCACCCCCCACAGCGGCAGCGTCCGCGCGGCGACCTGATCCGCGACCTGATCGGTGACCTGATCGGTGACCGGCCGCGCTCCGGTCGAGGTCGCCCCGATCGAGGTCGCCGCAGGCCAGATCGACGCGGGCCAGATCGACGCCGTCAACGTCCCGTCCACTTCGGCTCCCGCTTCTCGGCGAACGCCCTTGCGCCTTCCTTCCCGTCCTCGCTGGCGAAGACGACTTTCACGGCCTGGTTGCTGATCCGCCAGACCTCACGCTCCCAGTCGGAGCCGGCGGAGCCGGTGGCGTGCATGACGCGCTTGCTCTCCTGCACCGCCAGCGGGGCGTTCGCCGCCACCGTCCGGGCAAGCTCGAGGGCGAGCTCCAGGGCCGTGCCGGCAGGCGCGACCCGGTTGACCAGACCCAGCTCGTAGGCCCGCGCAGCGGAGATCGGCTCGCCGGTCAGCACCGCCTCCAGCGCGATCCTCATCGGGATCTGGCGCTGCAGCCGGATCACCCCGCCCGCGGCGGCGAACAGCCCGCGCTTCACCTCGGGCAGCCCCAGCGCTGCGGTCTCGTCGATGACGGCGAGGTCGCAGGCCAGCATGATCTCCGTGCCGCCGCCGAGCGCGAAGCCGTTGACGGCGGCGATCGTCGGCTTGCCGACCCAGTGCTGGGCGATCCCGGCGAAGCCCCGTTCGGGGTGCTCGACGTCGTCGACCCGGTTGCCGGCGGCCAGTTCCCTGAGGTCGGCGCCCGCGCAGAAGGCACGGCCCGCGCCGGTGATCACGATCGCGCGGACCTCGGGGTCGGCCTGCGCCTGCTCGAGCGCGGCCCCCGCGTCCACCGACAGCCGCGCGTTCACCGCGTTGAGCGCCCGCGGGCGGTTCAGGGTGACGACACCGACGTGGCCGTCGTGACGTGTGAACAGCGCCGCGGGCTCCTCGCCGCCGGCGTCGGTCACCTGGGAGGACGGATTCGTGGTCATTGTGTTCAGTCCCCTTCGGTTCTCGGCCGCCCCGCCGGCTGGCGCGGCGGCCGAGAACGGTCTCGATGCGACGATCACCGGCCGGCGAGCGTTCGCTGCGACCCGAGCAGGGTCGCGCTCACCAGCGGTGCCATCGGCCCTCCCAGCAGCAGCGAGAGGTCCGCACCCGGCACCTGGTTGACCGACGTCCCGCGGATCTGCCGGACGGCCTCCAGGACCAGCCCGATCCCGTGGACGAACCCCTCGGCGATGTTGCCGCCGGCGGTGTTGATCGGCAACCGCCCGTGCGGGGCGGTCAGGTTCTCGACGGTCATGAACCGCCCGGCCTCCGGCCCGGGCGGGCACAGCCCCAGGTCGATCAGCGCGGCGACCGCCGGCCCGCTGAAGTTCTCGTACACCTGGACGACGTCGACCTCGCCGGCCTTCACCCCGGCCCCGTCCCACAGCCGCCGCACCAGCTCGGGGTGGAACCCGGCGCTGGTGTAGCTCGTCTCGTTCTCCGCGGACTCACTCCAGCCGCGGGTCGCGCCCTGCACCCCGGACAGGATGAACGCCGGCCGCTCGACGAGCTCACGGGCCCGCCGCGCCGACGTGACGACCACCGCGGCCGCCGCGTCGTTCTCCCGGGAGCAGTCGTAGAGCCGCAGCGGCTCGGAGATCCACCGCGCGTCGGCGTAGACCGCCGGGTCGAGTGGACGTCCGTAGGCGACCGCCGCCGGGTTGTTCTGCGCGTGCGTGTAGTCGGCCTGCACCAGGGCTTCCAGGGCCGAGCGTGGCACCCCGTCGACCTCCAGCAGACGCTGCGTCCGCAGCGCGCAGATCTGCGCCGGGGTGAGCAGGCCGTGGCTGTGCAACAGCGGCGGGAAGTGCCCGCGGCCGTAGCTGCCGCGCCCGTCGTCGACCTCGGTGATCCCGCGGTAGACGACGACGTGCTCGGCCTGGCCGCAGGCCACCGCCGCGGCGGCGGCGTTCACCGCGGCCGCGACCCCGCCGCCACCGCCGCCCCACACCATGGTCGACCAGCGGATCTCGTGCACCCCCAGCGCCGAGCCGACCGCGATGCCCTCGTTGGCATCGTTCGCGTATGACACGAACCCGTCGAGGGACCGGGGGTCGAGCCCTCCGTCCGCGCACGCCGCCAGCACGGCTTCCAAGGTCAGCCGCAGCGCCGAGGCGGGCGCCGTCCCCCGCTTGCGGTACGCGGTGGTGCCGATCCCCACCACGGCTGCGGCCCCGCACAGCGAACCGTTCGTCGTCACGAGATCCTCCAGCGCAGCAGCGGAACCCCGACCGGCGTGGCCGGCGGGTCGAAGTCGCCCTTCACCGGCAGGCCGATGCGGATGTCGGCGCCGTCGGCGTCGCGCAGCACGCCGAGCACCCGGCGCCCGCCCGCGGCCGGCAGTTCCACGAGCACCACGACGTACGGCAGGTGGCCGCGCACCTCGGGGGCGAACGGCTGCCAGGTCCTGGTCCAGGAGAAGATCCGGCCTTCCGGCGCCACGACCGGCCACTCCAGCTCGAACCCGTGACAGGCCGGGCAGATCGGCCGCGGCGCCCAGATCCACTCACCGCACCCACCGCAGCGCTGGATCCGCAGTTCGCCCTGACGCGCCGCCGCCCAGTGCGGTGCGTCCAGCCCGTCGAGCTCGACCGGCGCCAGCACCGGCGGCGTGTCCGGCACGTTGCGGACGTCCGAGACCCGCCAGCCCTGCGGCAGGCGGATCCAGCGCGACCGCAGCACGACCCGCTCGCCGGCGACACCGCTGTAACGGATATGTGCGGTCATCAGGCCGTCGTCGCCCGGCGCGATGCTCAGCACCTCCGAACCCGACATCCGGTCGGGCAGCGCGGCCGAGGCGACGAGCTGCCCGATCCGGTCGGGCCGGAAGTCGGCGAGCGTCGCCCGCTGGTCACCCGCGGCGACGACCTGGCCGTGCCGCTCCACCACCGGCGGCAGGTCCGCCGGGACGCCTGGGGCGATGTCAGCGCCCATACCTGGCTCCTTCGTCGTCATCTCCGCCCTGATCTCCGTCCCGACGCCCGCGCCGGTCCGTCCCGGCTCTGTGCCGGGACCGGTCAGGAGAACAGCGGCTCCATGCCCGGGGTGAGGTTGACCGTCTTGAGCTCGTAGTAGGACGTCACCGCCTCGGCACCGGTGTCGCGGCCGACGCCTGAGCACTTCACCCCGCCGAACGGTGCCTCGGTGTTGTAGGTGAAGGAGTTGACGCTGAACGTGCCGGTCCGCACCCGGCGGGCGACGTCCGCGGCGCGCTGCGGGTCGGCGGTGAACACCGCGCCGTGCAGGCCGTAGTCGGAGTCGTTGGCGATCGCGACCGCCTCGTCGACGGTGTCGTAGGCCAGCACCGTGACGACGGGGCCGAAGATCTCCTCACGGGCGATCCGCATCGCGTTGGTCGCGCCCGTGAACACGGTCGGCTGCACGTAGCAGCCCCTCTCCAGGCCTTCGGGCACCCCGCCGCCGGTCGCCACGGTGGCACCTTCGGACCGCCCGATCCCGATGTATCCGAGCACCCGCTCCTGATGCCGCCGCGACACCAGCGGGCCCATCGTGGTGGACGCGTCGAACGGGTCCCCGACCAGGAACGACTCCGCGGTCGCCACCAGCGCGCCGACGACCTCGTCGAACCGGGTGCGCGGCACCAGCACCCGGCTGAAGGCCGCGCACACCTGGCCGGTGTTGAAGAACGAGCCGACCGCGAGCCCCGCCATCGTCGTCGGGATGTCGGCGTCGTCGAGCACGATCGCCGCGGACTTGCCCCCGAGCTCCAGCTGGAGGCGCTTGAAGCTCGCGCCGCCCTCCCGGCCGATCTCCCGGCCGGCCGCCGTCGACCCGGTGAAGCTGACCTTGTCGACCTCCGGGTGGCTGACGAGCGCCCGCCCGGTGTCGGCACCACCGGTGATGTAGTTGAACACCCCGGGCGGCAGCTCCGCGCCGGTCAGTGCCTCAGCGATGTGAAAGCCGTCCAGCGGGGTCTCCGGCGCCGGCTTGTACACGACGCTGCAACCTGCCACCAGCGCCGGGATGATCTTCCCGATCGCCATGTTGAACGGGCCGTTCCATGGCGCGATCGCCGCGACCACACCCACCGGCTCGCGCACCACGGCCGCCGGGCCGTACATCGTCTGCCGGACCTCGCTCAGCGGATTCTTCCTAGCCACGTCGAGGAAGAACCGCCCGGCGCCGAGAGCGGCCGGGATCTGCATGCCCGCGATCGTCGTCGGCAGCCCCATCTCCGAGGTCACCAGCCGGCCGATCTCCCCGAGCCGCGGTTCCAGCGCGGCGAGGGCCGCTTCGAGGACGTCGGCCCGCTCCTCGGGCGACCGATCCCGCCAGCTGCCCCGGGTGAACGACTGCCGTGCCGCCAGCACCGCGGCGTCGACGTCCTGCGGGCCCGCGTCGGGAACCTCGCCGATCACCTCCTCGGTGGACGGCGACACCACCGAAACGCGGGCGGACGAGGCCGGCGTGCGCCACTCACCATCGATCAGAAGCTGGTCCCCAGTGGTCATCTGTGTCATCCCTTCGGCTCGGCGAACGTCACGGCCCACCGCACCGAGCGCCGGCCGGTCGAGTCGTGTCGAGGCCGCGGCAGGCCGTCCGGGACGTCGCACCTTCACCGCCCGTTCCGCTCGTTCGCCGGACAGACGGAGGTGGCACAGACCTGGAACCTCGCCGCAGTGATCATCCACAGATGAGCCTAATGCCTTTAGGTAACTGTGTCCATAGCTGTGCTCACGAACGGCAGTCAGCCGCGGATCAGACCGACCACGCGCCGTCGGAACCCGTGATCAGCGCCCGCGACCGGCGCATACCGCAGGCGATGGCGATGGGCACCCGGCCGTCGTCGTCGACCGCACGACGCGCCGGCATCCGTTGCCGTAGGGCGAGGATCTGATGATCACTGTTGCCAGGGATCGGGCAGCAAGATCCAGCGCGATACCAGATCCGATGATGCCGCTGATGCCGCCGCTTCCGAGCAAGACCTGACGATTGCGGCTGTTGTAGCAACCGAAATCCTCAGCACTTGCGGATCGTAGGTGGCACCACGTCCCGTATGCGCCTATTGGCGGAAACTGCCGGCGCTGGCAGGCGCCGCGGGAGCTGCGGTGGATCGCCGTGTACCGAGCGAGTGGGTGCTGTGGTGAACGCAGAAATGCCGATGGGGTTGCCCCCGGCCACAAGACCAGAAACAACCCCATCGGAAAGAAGTCCGGCGGCGTCCTACTCTCCCACGCGGTCCCCCACG
>NZ_MOWP01000055.1:0-20497 GCF_001983215.1 Frankia sp. CcI49 | reverse complement strand
GTCCTGGAGTCCGTCGACTGCACTGCTTATGCCTCGCCGCAGACCTGGCTGGAGACCGGCTTCGCCGTCCCGCCCGACACGCCCGGCCTCGCCGAGCTCGCGAAGAACCGGCAGCTTGTCTTCGTCGACGCCGTCGAGATGATGGCCGARGCGCTGCGCGTCGAGCTGGACGAGATCGTCTACACACCCGAGTTCGGTGTCGCCACCGAGGACCTCGACCTCGGCTATATGAAGATCGCCAAGGGCCACGTCTGCGGGCTGAAGGGCCTGTGGTCCGGGCGGGCCGGSGGACGGTCGGTCATCGAGCTCGGCCTCGTCTGGCGGCTCGGCCATGCCATGGAGCCGGACTGGCCCACCGAGGAGGGCTACGTGATCGAGGTCGACGGTGAGCCGTCGGTCCGCTCCAGGTTCACGGTCCGCTACGACACCCTCGGCGTCGACTTCGGCATGCCCACCGCGAACCCCGCCGTCAATGCCATCCCCCATGTCGTCGCTGCGGCACCTGGCCTGGTGACCGTCGACGAACTATCGATGATCACCGCCGCCGGCCTCGTCGCGACGGGGACCTGAGCCGCATCGCGTCGCGTCGCGTGCCCGAGCCACCGTCTGGCCCGATCACAACGCGTTCGTTCACACAAGGAGAGGTGGAGGTCCCGTGAGCTCGACACAGGAAGACCACACGCTGATGAGTCTGGCGGAACTGCAGGCCCGAGAGGGCATCAGAAGGCTCGTTTCACTCTATGGCCAACTGTTAGACGATCTTCGTCTCGAGGAGTGGGGGCAGCTCTTCGCCGAGGATGCGATCTGGCGGATTCCGTCGGTCACCTTCGAGGGCAGGGCGGCCATTGTCCAGGGCGTCGGGGCGATGGAGCCGGCCGAGCCCGGGCGGGCCAAGCACCTCACTCTCGATCCCGTGATCGATTTCGAGTCGGCGACGCGGGCGCGAGTGTGGACCGACCAGATCGCACTGCAATGTCCGGAGGAGAGCTGGGCCGTCGTGGCCGCCGGGCGTTACTACGACGTCGTCGAGTTCGACGGGACCGCCTGGCAGTTCGTCAGCCGGGAGGCCGACGTGCGATGGCCACCAGGAAGTGCGGGACTGACCGGCCTCGTTCCGGTTCCCGCTCGCTGAGTCCCCTCTGCGGGTGCGGTGTGCACGCCGTCAGACCCGCGCAGGCCGTCAGACCCCCGCGGTGCGCGGGTCTGACGGTCAGTACGGCTTCGGGTGCCAACCTTGCCGGCGCTACGGCACTGGCATCGACGTGTCAGGAGCACTGGATCCCGCGACACCCGCGCCGTCCGCCGGCGCCGGACGGACCTGAACGAGCGGGAGGTCGTCGTCGCGGCGTCCAGGGGCATCGCCCGGGTGGGCGTCGCGGGGCTCACGATGCGGGCCGTGGCCGCCGAGCTGGGGCTTTCGTCGATGGCCAGCTACTAGCCCGGTCGGGGGTCGCGGTGCGTGTGGAAGACGCGCAGCGCATGCGCGCCGGCGGGGGTCCGCCGTGACTCGTCGATCATCGCGCGCAGTGGCGGCGGGGTGTCCCGCAGCGGCGGTATCGCGCCGCCGAACTCGTCCGGCCAGACCACTGGCGCGGCTGCCACCGCGAAGGCCAGGTCCGACAGCGTGAAGCGGTCGCCGGACAGGTACGGCCGGCCGTCGGCGAGCCGCTCGCCGACCGCCCCGAGCACCGTCCCGATGGTCGCGGCGGCCGCCCGCTCCCTCGTCGCCGTCAGCCGGAGCAGCCCGCGCAGCAGGCCGGCGAAGAACGGGTAGCCCACCCGGACGGCGGTGCGTTCGACCGCCGACGTGCCGTCGCCGAGGGCGTGCACCATCACCGGCCGCAGGGGCAGCAGGTGGTAGTAGGCGAAGACCGTGGTCGCGCTGGCGAGGGTGCGGTGGAAGAGCCTCCAGTCGGCCGCCAGGTCGGCCGGGTCGGCGTCGTCCGGCCGCAGCCGCCGTTCCGGCGCGGTTCGCGCCTCCAGGTGGTCGACCATCTCGGCGACCGTGGCGAGCTCGGCGCCGCCGTCCGACAGCAGCGGGAAACGCACCGTATGGCCGCGCCGCACTGTGACGAGCGAGGAGAAGACGAGCGTGTGCCGCTCTTCCCGGTGTGGGAGGCCGTAGTAGGCGAGCAGGAACCGGCTGAACTCGCTGTCCAGGCTTGGCGGGAACGTGACCAGCGTCGCCTCGGTCACGACCGGCCCGCCCGCCGGATCCGCAGGCCGGCCGGGTACGGTCCATCCCAGCGCAGGTCGCCGGCGCGGACGAGGTCGCCGCCCTCCAGCAGCGCCATGGCGAGCGCCGGTAGCTGCACCCGGTTGATCTGCAGGCCGAAGCAGGTGTGCAGCCCGTGCCCGAAGTGCAGGTAGTCGCCCCACGCCCGGCCCGGTCGGAAGCGCCCGGCGTCCGGCACCACCGAGCCGTCGAACATCGCCGATCGGGTGGCGACGAGCACCCGGGTGCCCGCCCGGACAACCGTCTCCCGGCCGGTCCCGGCCGCGAGCACCCGGTCGGCCGCGCAGACCCGCAGCAGCGCCCACGTCTGCGGGCGGAAGCGCAGCGCCTCGAAGACGTACGAGGCGACCAGCTGCTGGTCGCCCGTGCGGGCCGCCCGCTGTGCGGCGGCGAGTTCTTCGGGCCGCCGCAGCAGCTCCTCCACCACCATCGCGAACGCCTTCGACACCGTCGGGATCCAGCCGGTGATGAGGCCGATGAGGTTGTGCCGGATGGCGAGGTCGTGCAGGCCGCCGTCCTGCTCCTTCGCCTGCAGCAGCCGGGTGAGCACGTCGTCCGGTACCGGGGCGTCGGTCGCGAGCCGCGCCTTCCTCGCCGCGATCAGCCCGTCGATGTGCGGCCGCATCTCGGCGGCGTCGGCCAGCGCCCGTGCGCGGATGGCGGCGTCGTTCGACGCGTTCAGGAAGATGTGCTCGAAGAGGTCGCGTGCCCACCGTAGCTGGGTGGCGGTGTCCGGGCCGGGCGCGCCCAGGTAGCTCGCGACGATCCCGTCGAGCACCGGGTCGGCGAGGTCGCGGACGACGTCGAGCTCACCGGCGCCGGCGGCGGCGACCCGGGTGCGGGCGGCCGCGAGCACCTCGTGGCCGATGGCGGGCACGTCGTCCCGGCGCATCACGGCCCGCAGTGCCGCGTGGTCGTACCGGTAGAGCGCGGTGTCGTCCAGCCCGAGGATGAACGGGCCGGTGATCTCGGCCATCTTCGGCGTGTAGTGCGCGACCGTGAAGTGCTCGTGGTCGCCGAGTACCTCACGCACGTCGTCGGACCTGGTGACGACCGTGAACGGTCCGGCGGACAGGATCGGGCGGAACCGCCGCAGCAGGGCGAACACCCAGCCGGAACGGTCCCCGAGCAGGTCGCCGAGCCCGCGGCGGCGAGGGGAGACGGTGCCCATGTCAGCCCGCCGTCCCGGCCGCCACGGCGCCGAGCCCCGTGATGCYGGGCACGAAGAGGTACTGGCCGCCGCGGGTCGTCACGAACGTCGGCTGCGGGCCGAGGAAGAACGGCGGCTGGCCCGGCACGGTCATCTTCCCGCTGCCGTCCGCCGGCCCGCGGATCAGGAAGTCCTTGTCATGGCCGAGTCCGAAGACGTTCCCGTCCTCCAGCCACTGCACCTGCACACTCTCGAACTGCCGGGAGATGCTCGCGACGTAGCAGACGAAGATCAGGCCGCGTTCCTGGCCGTCCGGCCCGGTCGCCTCCGGGGGGAGGGGCGGCCCGTACGGCACCCCGCGCCGCAGCATCCGGTGCCGGAAGGTCAGCAGCTCACCGAACCCGATCGAGTCCCGCGGGTTGCAGCGGCGGATGTGGGCGCCGAGCGGGCAAAGTCGGCCGTCCGCGTCCACGTCGTGGTAGAGGAAGTCGTTGGCACCCGGATCGTTCCCGCGGAAGTCGGCCGCCGGGCCGTCGGGGGAGAGCACGATCGGCGTGCCGTTGCGCCAACGCCCGACGATCTTGGCGGCGAGCTTCTCCTCGTCGCCGCCGGGAAAGGCCGCCGCGGACGTGCGCAGCGTCTCCCGGAAGAGCGCGACGTCCTGCTCCAGCTTGCGCCACACGCCGTAGGTGCTGTTGCGCCCGAGCGGGCCGGCGGGGGCGCTCGGGAGATCCTGACCGTCGCCGTCCCGGCCGGACTCGTCCGGATATCCGAGAACGAACTCGCCGAGGGCGAGGCCGCGCCAGCCGTCCTTGTCCAGCACGCCGCCGCCGGGTGCCTTCTCGTCGGTGACGCCCTCCACCGCGGGCTGGGCGAAGCCGTCCGCGAAACCGAAGTGCTCGCGCACTCCGGGCAGCAGGCTCGCGTGTTCTTCGTGCACCAGGGAAAGGCCCTCGTACCGGCTGAGATCGGCCCGCAGGTCGGCGAGCCGGCCGGTCAGGTCGTCCTCGCTCAGCGCGTTGACGATGAGAATCACATGCGCCCTGTCGTGGGTGTCCCAGTGTTCGGGCGCGGACGTGCCGACGTCGCCGAGCTGGGCCGCGCGCGCCGCCATCCCGGCGCGGAACTCGTCCGAGAACGTCGCGAGCAGCTCGGCGGAAAGGCCGAGGGCGCGCAGCCCGGCATAGGTGAGGGCGACATTCAGTGTGGTCGCGGGCTTGCCCGCGGTCCACGGCCGGGCGCTGGTGACGTCGTCCACGAGACGGCCGAGCCACCGCTGCCCGGCCCGCGTCTCATCCACGTTCACGAAGAGGTAGGTCGTGCGCGAGTAGTCGTTCCCGTAGGCACGCAGGATCCCGCCCTGGATGTCGGCGAGATCGGGCACCGGCGGCGTCCGCCGGATCCGGGGGGTGGCGATCGTCATGGCCGGAACTCCTTCAGGAAGGCCGCGCGGATCGCTGCCGGGCCGGCGAGCTGGGTGTCGACGAGCAGGCGGACGAGGCGGTCGTGCACGTCCAGCGCCGCCGTCACCGCCTGCACCGTCGCGCGCGGGTAGGCGGCGAAGAACAGACCGGTGCCGATGGCGTTGTGCCGCAGGTAGCGCGCGAGCCCCGCGCCGGCGGCCGGCCGCGGGCAGCCGACACACCGGCCCCAGATCTCGGGCGCCTCGGCGGTCAGCGTGTCCGCGACGGCGGCGAGGTAGTCGTCCGCGGACCCGTCGACGTTGCTGGTGAACAGCAGGTGAGGAGAGCCGAGCGGGTCGGGAGCGGGCTGCTTCGGGTCCGTCACGAAGTCGGGGACGATCACCCAGCGGGCGAAGTGTGTGCCCGGTACCCGCGCCAGCGGGCTCCCGCCGGGCGCGGAACTCAGCCCCGTCAGGTAGCTCTCCAGCGCGTCCCGCTCGCCCGGCACGATCGGTGTGAGGACGGTGACCGGGCTCGCCTGCGCCGGCCGCGCCCTCACAGCAGGTCCTGGGCGTCGGTGAGGAACGCCGACCAGGCGCCCTCGAACTCCGCCGGCGACAGCCGCCCGGCCCGCTCGGCGAAGTCGGCGACCGCGGGCGCCAACGCCAGGGCTTTCTGCACCATTGTCGCCGTCGCCTCCGGATAGGCCGAGTAGTAGTGGGCGGCTTCGAGCTCGTTGCGGTGGATGTAGTCCTTGAACGGACCGGTCGGGAGCGCACCGGGGAAACCGTACGAACTGGCCCAGAAGAGGCTCATGCCGCGCGTCAGCACGTAGGAGAAGGCGTCGATGTACTCCTCCCACCCGTCATTGAAATTGCTCTCGAAGAACAGGTGCGGGTAGCGGAGCCGGGTCCGCGGCGCGGTGTCGCCGTTCGCGGGCAGCTCGCGGATCAGCGTCCACCTGGCAAAGTGGATGAACGACAGCTTCCGCAGATCTCGGGTCAGCGGCGGGATCAGCCGCAAGGTGGTGAAAAGAATAGGAAGCCAAAGCTTTCCCCACCATTTCACCGTGCTGAAGACGGTGATGGCGATGGCCTGCCCGTCGATGTTGCCGGTGCCGGTGCCGGTGGCGGTCCCGACGGCCTGCCCGTCGATGTTGCCGGCGCCGGTCCCGACGGCTGTTCCAGGCTCGGAGACGGTCACCTCGGGTACCCTTTTCTGTCGGCGGAATCGCAAGACGAGAAGGTACGCGGTACGGTCCTTGAATGCCACTCGGATGTCGGGTGCTGGACAGTTCGACGGGCTGGATGCCGGATTTCGCCAGACCTTTCGAAGAAAACGATTCCGAGTTGGTTGGGAACGAATGAACCGTATACGGGTCGAACGGCTCGCACTCGGCGGATCGGCATTTTTCGCCGTCGCGTCGAGCGTCATCGGATTCCGCTGGGTGGCGTCGCCGTACTTCCGCGGCTACGCCTCCGCCGCCGCGGTCTGCTATCTGCTGAGCCGGCTCGCCGCCGCGTCGGGGGAGCGGCAGGGGGAGCCGTCGGGGAAGCGGCGGTGAGCGCGGCCGCCGGCGTCTGGGCGCACGCGCAGCTCCGCCTCGTCCAGCCCGGCTGGCCGGGCGGGAAGGGAGCGCGCTGGGTGGCCACGACCGCGGCTGGCGAGCAGTTCCGCTGCGTGGACCTCATCCACGGCCTGGACCGGCTCGGCGCGGACGGCTGGGAGCTGGTCGCATTCGCGCCGGAGCAGGGCGACCGGGCCACCAGCTTCTTCTTCAGGAGGCGTTGCGACGCCGCGACCGCACGCCCGACCTGACCGGCCGACGCACGACCCACGGGGAGCGCCAGGGTTCGGTCACCGGTGTTGAGCTGGTCCTCTTCGAGATCCATACTGTGCGGGTCCCGCTCGGGTCAGCCCAGCCGCCCGGTCGCGCGCAGCGTCTGCACGGATCTCAGGGGCACCAGGCCGCGCCGGGCCCGGACTCCCGACCGGGCAGCGAACCTTCAGATCGCGCCGGCGTTGTGCACCAGAATCGCGATCTGGACTCGGTTCGCCGCGCCGAGCCTGGTCAGCAGCCGCGACACGTGCGCCTTCACGGTCGCTTCGCTCATGTACAGCTTGGCGGCGATCTCCGCGTTCGACAGCCCGTGGCCGACCTCGGTGGCCACCTCGCGCTCCCGCTCGCTCAGGCCTTCGAGCCGGCGCATCGCATCGGCTCGGCGGGTGTCGACCGGGTTGTCCGCGAACCGCTCGATCAACGTGCGGGTCACGGCTGGCGACAGCATCGCCGCGCCATCCGCGACGGTGCGCACCGCCTGCAGGATCTCGGTCGGCGGGCTGTCCTTGAGGAGAAAACCGCTGGCACCGGCACGCAGCGCTGCGAACACGTAGTCGTCGATGTGGAAGGTGGTGAGGACGATGACCTGCGGCGGCCGGGGCAGAGCGCGCACCCGCTCGGTCGCGGCGATTCCGTCCACGCCCGGCATCCGCACGTCCATCAGGACGACGTCCGGATGGTGGGCGTTCGCGGTCGCGACGACCTCGCCACCGTCCGCGGCCTCGCCCACCACGACAACGTCGGCGGCGGTGGCGAGGATCATTCGCAGCGCGGCGCGAACCAGCGGGTCATCATCCACCAGCAGGACCCGGACGGGCCCGCGAGCTTCGGGAGGCGCCGAGCCGGCGACGAGGTCGGGCTCGGGCGGCGCGCCGTTCACCGAGGCCACCGCAGCCTCGCGTCGACGACGAAGGTTCCCTCGGCGGTGGGGCCGCAGGTAAGCGTCCCGCCGGACAGCGACACGCGTTCCGCCAGACCGGTCAGACCCGCTCCGGCGCCGGGCAGAGCTGGGGCGGCCGTGGGGCCGACGGCCTTCGTTGCCGACACCGACGGCGCCAGACTCGCGCCCGGCCCGGGGGACAGCCCGCACGGGGACGGGCCGGACGCGGACGGGCCGGACGCGGACGGGCCGGGCGGGGACAGCGCCGAGGGTGTCAGCGCAGCGGGTGTCAGCGCCGAGGGTGACAGTGCCGCGAAAGCCGGCGGAGTCCGGAGTGCCGGCGCGGGCAGCTCGTTGCTGACCAGCACCCGTAGGCCCTCGCCCGGCCGCCCGACGAGGCTGACGGTCGCCACCGCTCGGGGAGCGTGCTTGCCGATGTTGGTCAGCGCCTCCTGCACGATGCGGTAGGCGTCTCGTCCGAGCGAACCAGGCGCCTTGCCGGGCGACCCCACGTCGATCGACGTCTCGACTCGCAGACCGGCGTGTCGCGCCTCGGCAACCAGGTGCGACACGTCCGCGAGGGTCGGCTGCGGAACACGCGGCGCGGTCTCCGGCCCGCCGCGGCTGTCGGACCGCAGCACCCCGATGACCTCTCTGAGCTCCTCCAGCGCCTGACGGGCGGCGCCGCGAATCACCCCGGCCGTCGCCCCAACCTGCTCGGACGGCAGGTCGCTGCTGATCTCGAGGGCACCGGCATGCAGCGCGACCATGGTTATCCGGTGGGCGAGGACGTCGTGCATCTCCCGGGCGATACGAGCGCGCTCGGCGCTTCGGGCCTGCTCGGCGCGCAGGCGCTGGGCGGCCTCGGCGCGTTGCGCGCGTTCGCGCAGCGACAGCACGAGCTGCCGGCGGGCGCGGACCAGCATCCCCCAGGCCGCGACCGCCGAAATGATCAGGGCGGTGACGAAGAGGTCGACCCACAGGGAGGAATCGGCGGACGGCCGGTAGAGGCCATAGCCGACACCGGCCAACAGGTGCAGCGCGATGACGCCCGCCAGCACGTTGGCCCGGCGGTGGACCGCGACGGTGAACACCGCGACCACCGACGCCACGGCGGCGGCCGCGGAAAGCGTGACGACCAGCCCGATGGCGACGGCGATCCGCACCGGCCAGCGTCGGCGCAGCCAGAGCGCGCAGCAGGACAGGCCGCCCAAGGCCACGTCGACGACCAGCTGAGGCGCTGTCACCGGCTCGGCTTCGGACTGCAGCGCCGAGTACAGGAAAAGCCCGCCGAGCCCGGCGGAGAGCACGAACACCGCGACGTCGACCAGCCAGTCGCGACCCGAGCGGTGCACCGTCCGCCAGCGCGACCAGTGGCCGGACCGCACGGCGCCCCGGTCGGGCAGCAGCGACGCGGGAACCAGCGCCGGAAAGTCGACATCGTCGACATCGTCGACCGAGCCCGCGACCACGCCTTCCGATTCTTCCGTGCCTGCTGCTGACCGCTCCGCCATCGGCCAAGCGTAGGAGGTTCCGACACCACGCCGACAGCCAACCAAGGGCGAAGGGTGGCTACGACTATCGTCGGTGGCACCGTGCCGATCGTCTATTCGACGGTCCCAACCCTCGTTCTGGCAGGTCACGGCGCCATTCCCGGCGCGCCGGGCCTGGGCTGGCAGGCGGTTCCACCTCGGCCCGCGGGCTTTCGGTGACCTCGTTCCGGTCAGACTGACCGTAAGAACCAGCGAAAACGCTGCCGCGGGATGTCCTTTCGTCGCCGAACCGTAGCGGTTCGGCCGATGTGGCGAGGGCCGCCTCACCACCAACATCCGGGTCATGATTTCAGTCCAGTCACTGTCCAAGCGTTACGGCAGCCAGACCGCCGTCGCGGACGTGTCATTCAGCTGCGAGCCGGGCACCATCACCGGCTTCCTCGGCCCGAACGGTGCGGGGAAGTCGACGACAGTACGCATGATCACGGGCCTGACGCGCCCCGACTCCGGTTACGCCACTGTCGCCGGCTTTCCGTTCACCCAGCTGCGGAACCCGGCCCGCAAGGTCGGCACGCTGCTCGACGCGGCAGCCGTCCACCCCGGCCGCACCGGGCGCGCCACGCTGCGCCTGACCGCCGACCTCATCGGCATGCCTCCCTCCCGCGCCGACGACCTGCTCGAGGAGGTCGGCCTGCCGCGCGGCGCCGCCGACCGCCGGGTCGGGACCTACTCACTCGGCATGCGCCAGCGCCTCGGGATCGCCCAGGCCATGATCGGCGAACCCGAGGTGCTGATCCTGGACGAGCCGGCGAACGGGCTCGACCCGGAAGGCATCGCCTGGATGCGGACCCTGCTGCGGTCGTTCGCGGCCGACGGCGGAACGGTGCTGCTCTCCAGCCATCTGCTCGGCGAGGTCCAGGCAACGGTCGACCGCCTGGTCGTCGTCGGGGGCGGGCGGGTCGTGGCCGCCGGCTCGCTCGACGAGCTGCTCTCCTCGGCCGGGCTCGTGCTGCGAGCCACCGACCCGCGGGCGCTCGCGCGGGTCCTGTTCGAAGCCGGCCTGCCGCACGTCGTCCACGAGGACGGCAGCACCGTCGTCGACACGAGTGCCCCGGCGGCGAGCGGCGTTGATGCCGAGTCGATCGCCCGGCTCGCCGCGTCCCACGGGCTCGTCCTGCTTGAGCTGCGCCAGGCTGACCGGACCGGCATCGAGGACCTGTTCTTCTCCCTGACCCGTGCCGGCGGCGCGCCCGGCGGCACGGGCCGCCCGGCCGGCGACATGCCGGCGTCGCCGGCGGAGGTGACCCGATGACCAGCGCGACTGTCAGCGGCGGCCGGTCGAGGCACGCCACGCCGGCCAGCCCGGTGGACGGCATTGCGTTCGCTCGCCTGCTGCGCGTCGAGTGGGCCAAGACCGTCAACACCCGCTCCGCGCGCTGGCTGATCGCCGCCTCCGCGCTGCTCGCGGTCGCGGCGACGGCCATTCCGCTCGGCTTCCCCGACGACATCGACCAGACCCAGGCGAGCTACCTGTCCTTCCCGGCGCTCGCGTCGGCCCTGCTGCTGCCGGTGACGTCCGTTCTCGCGCTGACCACCGAGTGGACGCAGCGGACGGTGCTGGTCACCTACACCCTCGAACCGAGGCGCGGCCGAGTGCTGCGGGCGAAGATCGCTGCGGGGCTCCTGCTCGGCCTGTTCGCCGGGCTGTTCGCGCTGCTGGTCGGCTTCGCGTCGATCGCACTGGCCGAGGGCATCGGCCGCGACGTCGCGAACCCGGACGGGACCGGGCCGCTGCTCGGCCTCATTCCGTTCGTGCTGCTGAACATGCTTTCGGGGATGGCCTTCGGCGCGGTGCTGCACAACACGGCGGCGGCGGTCGTCCTGCTCTACGTTCTGCCGACGGTCTGGAACATCATCGCGGTGGGTGCGCTGGCCGAGATCGGCGAGTGGCTCGACCCGACGCAGAGCATGGCCTGGCTGCTCGACGGAACGCTCGGCGACAACGCGGCCAGGTTCGTGACGTCGATGCTGATCTGGATCGCGCTGCCGCTCGGTCTCGGCCTGCTGCGCACCGCCCGGCGCGAGGTGTCCTGAACCAGGCCGTTGGACGTCCCCCGCCGATCTCCAGCGCGTGTCCACCGCCACGCCTGTCCTGGCTCTCCGGACGGGCGTGGCGGGCGTGGTGGGCATGGCGGGCGTGCGGGCGGGTCTCGGCGAAAGCGGATCTCGGTGAAAGCAGGTACTGGACGCGGTCCGCGCCCAGTACCTGGGATCCACGGTGGCGCGGGCTGGCCTACCGCCTGCTGACGGCGTCGGCGGCCGGCGGGTCGTCGCGGAGGAGAGGGTGGGCGGTGTAGGCCAGCGGGATGTCGGCGATCGGCTCGTCGGGGGTCGCGTCGGGGCGGCGGTGCGCGACGGCGCGGACGTAGCCGAGGTGGCGGCCCTGATCGGCGGTGAGTGCGTCGATCTCCACCGTGTTGTCGGGGTTGATGGTGTGGTGCCAGTCGAGCCAGCGCAGCCAGCCGTCCGGCATGGTGTCGGCGACGGTGACGTGAGCGACGCCGCTGCGTTCCCAGTGGCGTCGCCACCAGGCCGCGGAGTGCAGGCAGGCCATGCTCGGCTCCCACCAGGGGCGCAGATGGTCCGGTACCGGACCGTCGAACTCGTCGACGAGCCCGGCACCGGCGATACCGATCACGCCGCCCGGCCGGACGAACCGGGAAAGGTAGTTCAGGTACAGGTCGTCCGTGCCGTAGTAGACGAACGAGTCGATGCTGACCACGGCGTCGAAGAAGCCGGTGGCGAACGGCAGTGAACGGGCGTCGGCGCGTAGTGGGAACACGGCGTCCTCGACACCGGCGTCACGGATGCGGGCCAGGCGTTCGTCCGGGCCGAACCACAGGTCGGTGGCCCAGACCTGCACCCCGAATTCCCGGGCCAGGAAGACGGACGACGCCCCACGGCCGCAGCCGAGGTCGAGAACCCGCAGACCGGGCCGCAGGTCGAGGGCCTCGGTGAGCCATTCGGTCAGCCACAGCGAGTTCGCGCCGCCGCTGACCGCGCCGGCAATCCAGTCAGGGTGATAGCGGGAGCTGCGGGGGAACCGCGCCGAGCGTAGCCGTTCGCCGGCTGTTACCTCACTCCGGTTTCCTGTCCCACCGGGGTCGCCTGTCCCACCGGCGTTTCCTGCCTCGTCCTCGTCGGCCATCTCGGCTGTGTTCGTCCTTTCCTGGCTGGGGGTTGCCTGGGGGATTCTGCCTGCGCGGTTCTGGTCTGTCATCCTCGTTTTCCGGCGGCTGGATCGGTCGTGCCGACGGCCCGCGGCGGTCGCGGCGGGCGGCCGTGGCGGGCCGTCGCGGCGCCCGGTGGCCTGCTGGTGCCCACCGGTGGGCCGTGCGGGTCAGGCGCCGGACGTCGACCTGCGGGCCCGGTGGGTGGCCAGGGCACACCGGAGCAGGTAGAGCGGTGTCGGCGGGATCCAGCCCAGCTGGGCGGCGGTGCCCAGGTCGTCGCGGTTCGCCCAGTGCTCGATGACCTTGCCGTCGCGCAGGCGCAGCCAGTGGGTCTGGGTGGTGGCGAAGGTCCGTCCGGTCGGCGGGAAGACCCGCTCGATCCGCGCGTTGGCGTCGTAGGCGACGAACGGTCCGGCGTGGCGGCCGCTCATGGTGCAGTGCACCACCACGAGGTCGCCCCGCTCCACCGTGTCGTGGATCTGCCAGTGCAGGTCGGCGTAGGCCGCACGCAGCCACAGGGCGGTCGCGTGGAAGGCCCGCGGGCCCTGGCCGCGGGCGTCCGGCGGCTCGTCCACACCCTCCCGGTTGGTGGCGAGCGGGTGCACGACCTCGGTGAAGTCGTCGAAGTCGCCGCCAGCCATGATCTCGATCGAGCGGAGCGCGAGTGCCGTCCCGGAGGAGACTGCGGTGTCCATGGGTCACCTCGTATCTGAGTACCTGAGAAGGAATGCGGTGGCTGGGGTGGTGCTGCGACCGGGGCGGGGGCGTCCCGTCGGGTCGGTCCGAGGGGACGCCCCGCTGGCGGTTGTCAGCAGGTGACGGTGAGGTGGAACGGCAGGACGGCCTTGGACTGGTCGGGGTTGCGCATCGCCACGAACACGCCGTTGGCCTTCCCGGCCCGCTGCGACACGGTGATGAATCCGGGTGGCGGCACGTCGTTCGCCCGTCCGCCGATGGACGCCGTGTAGGCGCAGCCGCGGATGTCGCGGTCGAAGAGCACCTCGACGTTCTGCGCGGCGGTGAGCCCGGAGGTGACACCGGCGCTGCTCCGGACGACAGCGCCGCCCGAGTCGATCACCGCGAAGCGGTGCGCATCGATCGGCAGCGCGTCCGCGGTCGGCGCGCTCACGGCGGCCCGCGAGGGGTCCGCGACGTTGTCCGCCGTGCCGTCGTCGGCGGCGGCGAGCGCGGTTCCGCCGAGCGCGCCGGTGACGGCCAGGGCGGACGCGGCGATGACGAGACGGGAACGGGTAACCAGGGAACGAGACATCTTGGTCGACCTCTTTCTCAAAAGCGCCACACCGTGTACTACCGGAATCTTCTGGAGGTTCCGGATGTGGCGGCTGATTGCGTCGACGTCAGATAACCAGTTCGGCAGGCGGCTCGAAAATACGCACTAGTGCGTAGCGGGAGGCCTCAGGAAGGTCGGTCGGAAGAAGGCAGGAAAGTCTCGCCGGCGCTGTCGGCGGCACGACTTGAAAGCATTATGTCGGCTGCCGGACAATCATGGCACACGAAAAAGGAGCGCGCGCGATGCTGGCCGCGGGGAACCCGCCTCGGCCTTCGGTTCGGGGTCGGCCGAGGCGAGGAGCGGGCATGCCGGCGGAAGCCACCAGGAAAGACCTGTTGGAGTTGCTCGACATGGTTCGTCTGCTGCACGGAAGCGAGGCCGGAGCGGAGTTGCCGAGCCCGGTGCTGTCCCGGATGGCCGACATGATCGGCTGCGACTCGGCGTCCTACTGTCGGGTCGATCACCGCACCCGGCAGCTGGTGGCGACGGTCGTCGAGCCGGCGAACTCCGACCTCAGCGAGTCACCCGACTTCGCCGCGGTGCTCGGGCAGCATCCGGCGTTCGTCGCCCACCGGCAGCGGCGGCTGCGAACGGCCAGCTCGGTGGCCCTCACCGACCTCGCCGACCTGCGGTCCCTGCGCAACCTGCCGATCTACACCGATTTCTACCGCCCTCGCGAGACCCACGACCAGCTGCTGAACATCGTCGCGGTCGGACGTCACCAGGGCACCCTGCTGGTGTTCAACCGGTCCCGGCGGGGCTTCTCCGGGCGGGCCCGGGAGCTGCTCGACCTGGCCTCGCCGCTGGTCTGCCAGGCCGTCGCGCAACGCGAGCGGCTCTCCCGGCTGACCGTCGCACTGCGCGACGCCCGGCGCCACGCGGCGGTGGCCGACCGGGCCGCCGGCCGACTCGCGGCGCTGACGCCCCGGGAGCGCGAGGTGGTGGACCAGCTCGCCGAGGGGATCGGTGACCGCGAGATCGCCCGTGTGCTGGGCATCAGTCCGCGCACCGTCCACAAGCACCTGGAGCAGATCTACCGCAAGCTCGGCCTGCAGAGCCGGGCCGCCGTTGTCGCGGTGGTGCGTGGGACGGTCGAGCCGGTGCCCGCCGGACCCGCGTGATTCGAGCTGGTGCCCGCCTGACCCGCGGGAAGGGCTACGGCGCGGTCGCCCAGCGCACGGGGCCGCTGGCGAGCCTGCCGTCGAGCTGGCGGTCGCCGGTCCCGTCCGGGTTCATCATCCGCATGGTGCCGTTCGCGCCGAAGAACCTGGCGGCACCGCCGTCCTGGACGTAGACGAGGGCGCCCTGCGGTGACCAGCTCGGATGCCAGGAGCCGGGCCCGGCCGCCTGCCGCAGCCCGGAACCATCCGCGTTCACCAGGTAGATGCCGCCGCCGGTGGACACTCCGAACGCGACCGTGCCGCCGTCCGGCGACCACGCCGGCTCCACGGCACCCGCGCCCGGCACCGGTGAGCCGGCCAGCCTCCGCAGGTCGCCGTCGCCCACCGACAGGACGTAGATCGACTGGTCGTCGCCGCGGCGCAGCACGATCTGGTTCGACGTCGACCAGGCCAGCTCGTAGGCGTCGGATACGGTGGCCAGCCGGCGGCGGTCGCCACTGCCGTCCGCGTTCACCGCGTACACGCCGCCGATGTTGCGTGCGTAGGCGATGGTGCCGCCGTCCGGGGAGAAGGCCGGGCTGTCGGACGAACCATCCGGCTCGTCGCTGACCTGCCGGGAGTCGGTGCCGTCGGTACGTACGCTGGTGATCTCGCCGTCGGCGTTGGTGTAGGCGACCCGGCTCGCGTCCGGCGACAGGACGGGGTTGTCCCCGAGACCCAGCAGCCGCTCGTTGCCGGTCGGGTCCACGACGACGATCGGACTGACGTTGGTGGAGCTGTCGGCCGCGTACCGCTTGAACACCCGCCAGCCCGCTGCCTCGGGCAGCGACCCGTCGCCCACCGCCAGCGTGACGGTGCCGCCGGGTGACACCTTCTGGCCGGCGGCGGGCTCGGTGCCCAGCACCAGTCCCCGCCCGGTCGTACCGCTCACCTGCGTCGTCGTCCGCACCTCCAGCCCGCGGCGGCGCAGCTCGTCGGTGATCTCGACGGCGACCCGGCCCCGGTAGTCGGCGAGCGTGACCGGACCACCGGCCGGCGTGGCGGTGGACGCCCCCGACGGGGTGGCGGTCAGCGTGCCGCCATCCCCGCCGCCGGCGCCGGGATCGTCCTCGCCGCTGCCCGGACGGAGCGGGCCGAGCAGCAGCGACGTCGTCACGACGGCGGCGAGCAGCACCAGCGAGCCGAGCGCAGTCAGCAGCACCGCCACCGGCCGGTGCGTCCCCCGCGCCGGCCCTGCGGTCGGTGCGGTCGGTGCGGTCGACGGCCCCGACGGATTCCAGGTTCCGGGCGGAGGACCGGGCGCCCCCGCGGGGCCGGACCAGGCCCCGGGCGGGAGATCGGACGTCCTCGCGGGGTCCCGGTCCTCGGGTGGGGGACTGGACGTCCCCGCCGGCTCCGATGGTCCGGCGGGAGTCTGCGGGGTGCGGCCGGGCGGGGGCTGGGACAACGGGGGGACGCTCGGCGGAGCCGGTGTTCTCGGGGCGGGTGCGGCCGGGACCAGGGTCGCCGCACCCAGCGGCGGCATCCCCCGACCGGACCCCGGATCGGATGGGGAAACCCCCTCGGCGAGACGCAGCAGCAGCGCCCCGGCGGTGGGCCGGGCAGCGGGATCCTTGCTCATCGCCTGCCGGACCAGCGCCAGCATCGCGGAATCCATCCCGCTGAAGTCGGGCTCGTCGTGCACCACCCGGTACAGGACCACCGGGGTGGCGGCCTCGCCGTACGGCATTCGGCCTGTCGCCGCGTAGAGGATCACGCCACCCCAGGCGTAGATGTCGGCGGCGGGGGTCAGCGGATGCCCCAGGGCCTGTTCGGGGGACATGAACGCCGGGGTACCCACGATGCCGCCCTCGCGGGTGTGCATCGTGGTGGTCTCCAACGCCCGGGCGATCCCGAAGTCGATGACCCGGGCGCCGGAGGGGGACAGCAGGATGTTGCCGGGCTTGAGGTCCCGGTGGATCAGGTTCGCGCTGTGGATCGCGGTCAGCGCGCTCGCGACCGCGACCGCGAGCCGTTCCAGCTCCGGCGGCGGCAACGGTCCATGCTCACGCACGTGCGCTGACAGGCTCGGGCCGTCGATGAACTCGGTGACCAGGTACGGCTCGGAGCCCTCGGTGTTGACGTCGAGCACCTCGGCGGTGCAGAACCGTGCCACCCGCCGCGCCGCGTGCGCCTCGCGCAGGAACCGGGCCCGGAACGCCGGCTCCTGGGCGAACTCGCGCCGGATCGCCTTCACCGCCACCGGCCGACCGTCCTCGGTGTGGCCCAGATAGACGGTGCCCATTCCACCGGTGCCCAGCCGCCCGGCGAGCGGGTAACGGCCGATCCGCTCCGGGTCGGTGGCTTCCAGCGGCGTCACGTGGGACGGGACGTCCGCCATCAGCGCTTCGCACCTCCATCAGCCGCTGCTCCGCCACCCGGCTCTGACTCGAATGTGACGGTCGGGACGCTGTTCCCAGTATGCCTCCCGGCCTTTCCCTGCCCGGCGAGAAACACTGGGCCGGTCGACAGGCCCAGTCCGCCGTGCTGGTACCGCCGGGCTGGCTCGGCGGACTGGTCCGTGCTGGTCCGCCGGGCGTGTCCTGATCCGACAGTCGGCTAGACGCGGCGCGCCCGGGCGGTCGCGCGCCAGTTCGCAGGCAGGGGCGGCGCGCCGACGCTGACACCGGCCCTCCGGCGGCTGTGGGGCCGGCGGAAGCGTCCCGCAGCCGCCGAAATCTCCGGTCGTCGTCTCGCTGAGGTATGGCGACGCGGGCGAACTGGTGCGTACATCGGAGGCCTTCCGCGCACGAAAATGTACGTCCGCGGATGTTGAAATGCCGATGGATTCGGCCTGGGAAACGGAAGGTCGGTGGTTCTGCCTCGCCCCTGCCTGCCAACGCTGACCTGTGGTTTCATCACACAGATCCATGGCCCGGCGCGGCGCCATAACCGGGCGGCTCGGCTGCCTTCTACCGCCACGCCTCACCAGAGACCACACTCCGTCACCACCGAAAGTGAGTCAGAGTTGATCTAGAAGCAGTTCCTCTGTGCACCGTAATGTGGCAGTCTGTGCGAATGGCGGTTCCGGAGGGAGAGTCGTCGGCCGTCATGCGGGCCGATGATGCTGTCGATTTCTTCGTGTCGTATGCGGCGTCGGACCAGGCATGGGCGGAATGGGTCGGCTGGCAGCTGGAAGCTGCCGGTTACCGCGTGATACTACGGGCCTGGGACTTCGGCGCCGGGTCGAATCTCGTGCAGGAGACCCAGCGGGCGATCTCGATATCCGCGCGGACGATGGCGCTGCTTTCGTTGGCGTATCTGATGTCAGCGGCGGATACCGCGACGCTGCAGGCAGTGTGGGCGGCCGATCCAACCGGCGCGGAGCGGCGGCTGGTGGTGGTGCGGCTGGAGGACTGCCCGCGGCCCGAGCTGCTGCGCCCGCTGATCGGATTGGACCTGTTCGGCCTGGATGACGAGACGGCCCGCAAGCGTCTGCTAGGCGCGGCGGCTGCCGGACGGCGGAAGCCGGGCACCGCGCCGGCCTTCCCGGCCAGCGCCGCTCCCCGCTTCCCCGGCCCACATGGCACATTCGGTGGGGAGCCGCGGCTGTCACCATTTCCGGGCCTGGCAGCGTTTGGGGCTAGCCGGGCAGGAGTTTTCCGGGGCAGGGAGGCGGAGAGCCGCCGTTTGGCGGACCGGCTGGTCGCGCAGGCCGAGTCGGGCGGGCTGATGGTGGTGGTAGGGCCGTCAGGATGCGGGAAGTCGTCGCTGGTTGCCGCCGGGCTGGTCCCGAGGCTCGCCGAGGAGGCGGACTGGCTGGTGACACTGCCAATGGCGCCCGGCGACCGGCCGGTCACAGCACTGGCGGTGGTACTGGCTGAAGCCGGTCGGCGGCACGGCCTGGAATGGGACGCCAGGACACTCGCCCGTAGGTTGGAGGACCGCGGCGAGATCAGCCAGCTCGCCTCCGAGCTGCTCGCCGCGACGGGCCGGGCGAGGTGGCTGCTGCTGGTCGTCGACCAGGCCGAGGAGTTGCTCGTGCGGGCCAGCCCCGGCGAACGGGACCGGTTCCTGGCCCTACTGGCGGCCGCGGACCTGGGCCGGGTGCGGGTGGTGGCGACGCTGCGCTCGGAGTACCTCGACTCTCTTCTCGAGGCCACCGCGTCCACGGGACTGCTGGTGCCGGCCGAGACGGTCATGCCGCTGTCGAGGGACCTGCTTCCGCTGGTGATCGCCGAGCCGGCGCGAATGTCCGGGTTGTACATCGACGATGAGCTGGTGGCACGGATGGTCGCCGACACCGGCGACGGCCACGCCCTGCCGTTGCTCGCTTATACCCTCCAGCGTCTTCATCTCGCCGCGCAGGCCGCGGGTACGCATGTGCTCTCGGGAGGTCTGTACGAGCAGATCGGCGGGGTCCAGGGAGCGCTCGTCGAGCACGCCGATGCCGCTCTCGCCGCTGCGGCGCAGGCCACCCACCGCACCCGGCAGGAGATCCTGGCCGGGCTCCTGCGACTGGTCACCGTCGACTCTGATGGGCGACCCGTCCGCCGGCGCATCCGGTTGGACCAGCTTCCCGACATCACTCGCGCCTCGCTGGTTCCTTTCGTCACGCGCCGGCTTCTCGTCCTCGACACCACCCCTGGCGGGCCGGTAACCATGGAGATCGCCCACGAGCGGCTGTTAACCGCCTGGCCACCGCTGGCCCAGACGATCGCCGACGACACGAACCGGCTACGCCAGCGCGCTCAGGCCGAGACCGCAGCGGCTGATTGGCAGCAGGCCGGCCGCCCGGCGGGCCAGTTGTGGGGCTACAGCCGAGCTGACTCCGCCCTCGGCCTTCTTGCCCGTGACGACCTCACACCCATGGCCCGGTTGTTCCTGATCAGCAGCCGCCGCCATGCCCGCCGCCGCCTCACCGCCGCCTTCGCCACCCTGGCCATCCTGCTCGTGGTCGCCACGGGTCTCGGAATCACCAGCTACCTGCAAAGCCAGACCGCTGACGACCGTCGGCGCACCGCGGTCGCCGACCGCCTGCTCACCCTCGCCGACAATGCCCGCGATACTGACCCGACCGCCGCGATGCGCCTCGCCGTCGCGGCCCACGACATCGCGCCCGAGGGCCAGCGGGCTCGTATCCGCGGCAACCTCCTGCAGACCCTCGCCGCCACCCCGTACCTTCGTACAACCGTCGCCGTGAACGTCGGCCCGGTCTACGGGGTGGCGTCCGGTCCGGGCAGCCTGCTGGCCACCGGTGGGTACGGCGGCACGGTGCGGCTCTGGGACACTCGTGACCCCACCAAACCCGGCCCGCTCGGCGACCTCCTCACCGGCCACACCTTCCTGTCCGCGACCACGTTCGGTCCAGACGGGCTGCTGGCCACCGGCGGCGCGGAGGGTACGGTGYGGCTGTGGGACACCAGCGATCCCGCCAAACCCCGCCAGCTCGGCGCCCCACTCGCCCACACCAGGCCGGTCTCGACTGTGGCGTTCGGTCCGGATGGGCAGCTGGCCGCCGGCGGCGGCGACGACGGCATGGTGCAGGTGTGGGACATCCGCGACCCGACCGAACCCCGCCCGCTCGGTGACCCCCTCACCGACCACGAAGGCCATTTGAACGCGGTGGCGTTCGGTCCGGACGGGCTGCTCGCCACCGCCTCCGGGGGCGGTGTCGAGGGCCTGTTACAGCTGTGGGACACCCGCGGCCCGGCCGCGCCTCGCCTCCTCTGCGACCTTCGCCATGCCGGCACGGTAACCGCTGTGGCGTTCGGTCCGGACGGGCTGCTCGCCGCGGGCGGCGACGACGGCACGGTGCGGCTCTGGGACACCGCCGACCCCACCGAACCCCACCCGCACGACTACCTTCTC
>NZ_MOWP01000054.1:0-27826 GCF_001983215.1 Frankia sp. CcI49 | reverse complement strand
CTCTGGGACACCGCCGACCCCACCGAACCCCACCCGCTCGGTGACCTGGGCGGCGGAACCTACAAGGTCAGAACGGTAGCGTTCGGCTCGGACGGGCTGCTCGCCACCGGTAGCGATGGCCCGGCGCGGCTGTGGGACATCCGCGACCCCACCAAACCCCACCCGCTCGGCGGCCCCCTTGAACACACCGGTCCGTACTCCAGGGTGGCGTTCGGCCCGGATGGACTGCTCGCTACCGATCACTCCGACAGCATCATGCGGCTGTGGGACACCAGCGACCCGGCCAGTCCCCGCCCCCTCAGCGATCTCCCCGGCCACACCGGCCTGGCCGCGGTGGCGTTCGGTCCGGACGGGCTGCTCGCCACCGGCAGTTCCGAAGGCCAGCTACAGCTGTGGGACATCCATGACCCGGCCGGTCCCCGCCCCCTCGGCGACCCCCTTGGCGCGGGCATTGTCCACACGGTGGCATTCGGCCCGGACGGGCTGCTGGCGGCCGGTGACGAAGGCCCGATACGGTTGTGGGATACGAGCGACCCGGCCAATCCTCGCCGGCTCGGCAGCCCCCTTCACCCCATCGACTCGATCCTTACGGGGAAGTACCCGGACTACGCGGTGGAATTCGGCCCGGACGGGCTGCTCRCCATCGGTGGCTACGGGAATGCGTCGCGGCTGTGGGACGTAGGCGTGCTTCAAGACCTGCGAAGCGACGCGATCAAGATAGCCTGCCAACGTGCCGGTCGCGGCCTGGACGAACAGGAGTGGCTCCGCTACCTGCCTGGCGAACCGTTTCGGAACACCTGCCCGACCAGCGCTCTATAGCCATGGACAGCCGGGACCGGAATCCGCCGACCAGATCGGCGATGCGGGTTGCCCCTTGTGCGGCTGGTGCGGACCGCGCCTGCCTGCCCGACCTACCTCGGGCGGCCGCGGCGCGGCCAGGATGCTCGCGGGCGGCGGTCCCCGCCGGACCGCGGTGGCCCGGCGGACATCGTGACGATCGCCGTCGTCCCGGCTCCCGGCGCGCTTGTCACTGTCAGCCGCCCGTCGTGGTCGGTGAGGAGGCGATGGACGAGACGCAGGCCGATGTGGCCGGGCGGGGCGGCGACGGCGGGATCGAAACCGGCGCCGTCGTCGGTGACGAGGAGCTCGACCGTCCTGGCCTGGCCGCCGGGTGGCGTGCTGACGCGGACCTGGACCGTGCGCGCCGACGCGTGCCGCGCGATGTTGCGCAGCAGCTCGGTGGCCACCTGGCAGAGGATCGAAGCGGTCTGGCTGTCGACCTCGCAGGGGTCCTCAACGATGACCGTCGCGACGGGTTCCGGCTCCAGCCCGATGGTGAGGATCTCGGCGGCGAGCAGGTCGAGGGCGGCCCGGATGTCCGTGTCGGGCGGAGCGGACGTCAGCAGCTCGGTGAGCATCGCGCGCAGCTCCTGCGCTTCCTGGGCGAGCAGGCCCTGGACATGTGCGAGAACCAGATCGTTCCCGGCCCCGCCAGCCCCGGCTGTTCCGCCGGCCCCGGTGGCGCTGGCGGCGGGCGGGGCGGGGCCCGCGGCGGAGGGAGGGAGCGAAGGCGCGATCCGGGCGCGGTCGATCCGGGCGCGGTCGAGAAGGAGGCCGGCCGCTGCCAGGCTGGGAATGACATGGTCGTGCAGACGTCGCGCCAGCCGTTCCCGGGTGAGCTGGGCGGCGGCGAGCCCGTAGCGTCGCGCGGCGCGGGTCTCCGCCCGGTCGCGCTCGACCCGCCGGGCCATGGCGATCGACAGCGGCATCATCGCCGCGGTGAGGAGGACGGCGCCCGCCAGGAGGACCGGTAGCAGCACCCCGGTGGCCTGCCGGGCGATCCAGGCCGGCCGGACCGGTATGTAGAGCTCCAGGTGGGTCGGGCTGCCCGCGGCGTCGAGGAAGCCGAAGAAGACCTCCAGCCGGCTACCCGGCAGTGACGTCTCGTACTGGTGAGCGGCGTCCTGCGGCACCTGTTTGACCACGACACCGCCGGCCTGGAGCTGGTCGGTCATGCTCGGCGCGCGATACCCGGTCCGGCCCTCCAGCTGGGGGTCGTCGGAGAACACGATGGTGGCGCGGTCGCCCCGGACGGTGAACAGTTTGACGCGGTCGACCATGCCGGCCGACAGGAACGGGGTCATCCGGTCGCGCAGGTCGGCCCGGTCGAAGCTGTCGGGCCGGGAGTAGTCGTGCCGGGCCATGGGGCCGAGCACCGTCGCGGCCACCTGTGCGGCCACCTGCTCGGCGTTCTCCCGGGACTGGTCCTGCGCGAACCGCCAGAGCCCGGCGACGACCAGCGCCGACAGGAACACGGACATCACGGCCGCGACGACGACGTGCCGCAGGACTACGCGGCGGACAACCGGACGCTCGCGCGGTCGGCCCCGGGAGGGCGGCGGTGTCATCGACGCGGCCGCGTCGGCACCGGCCGCGTCGATGACACCGCCTGTGTCGGCCGTGTCGTCGCCGGCGGTCAGCGGTGTCGACGGGTGCTCGGTAGCGGTCAACGGATGGCTCAGTACCGTGAACCGACGGTGACGAGGCCGAGACTGGTCGCGGACACCACCGCCTCCAGCTGGCTGCGCGCCCCGAGCTTCGCCATGAGCGCCTTGATGTGGTCGCGCGCGGTGTACAGCGAGATGCCCAGGGTCGCCGCGGTCTGCTGGGCGTCCCGTCCCTGCGCGAGTTGGCGCAGCACATCCAGCTCGCGGGGGGTCAGCCCGACGCGGCCGACCGACGCGGGCCGAGCGGCTCCGAGGTCGACGACCGGATCGTCGCCGCCCTGGCCGCGCAGCGCCGCGGTGATGCGCGCCAGCGGGGCCTCCTTGGGCAGGAACGCGGCGGCGCCGGCGGCCACCGCGCGCTGGGCGAGGTCGGGCCGGGCATGGGCGGTGAGGACGACGATCCGCGCCGCGGGCCGCAGCACGCCCAGCCCGGTGACGACCTCGATGCCGTCGAGGTCGGGCAGGTCGAGGTCGACGACGGCGGCGGTGATGTCGAGGGCCGCGGCCATCGCGAGACCGTCCCGGCCGGTGTGCGCCGTTGCCACGCCGCGCACATCGGGTTCGAGGCCAAGGGCCAGGCAGAGCGCCTCGGCGAATATCCGATGATCGTCAATCACCAGGAGTGACAACGATGATGCCATCGGTTCACGGCCCTCCGGGTGTGCACCTTCGACCCCCGAATTTTAGGGGGATTCGGTCGATATTAACTGAGCCTAACCTCCTTTCGTCAGGTGTCATCTGTCAAAGGAGTCCCCCCGTGCCGACCGCCCGACGTCTGCTTCTTACGGCCGTGGCTGCCTGGACCGGCCTGGCCCTCGCTGCCTGCGGGTCCGGCAGCTCGCCCGCGTCCTCGGACCCGGACGGCGCCCTGGTGCTCTACAACGCGCAGCACGACGAGGTCGGCAAGGCGTGGGCGGACGGATTCACCGCGAAGACCGGCATCAAAGTGGATATCCGCAACGGCAGCGATTTCGAACTGGCGAACCAGATCGTCGCCGAGGGTGAATCCTCGCCCGCGGATGTCTTCATCACCGAGAACTCGCCGGCGATGTCCCTCGTCTCGGCCAAGGGCCTGTTCGCCCCGGTCGACGCCGCCACCAGGGCCCAGGTGCCGGCACGGTACTCGTCGGGCAAGGGTGACTGGGTCGGTGTCGCCGCGAGGTCGACGGTGTTCATCTACAACCCCGGTGAGATCCCGGCCGCCGACCTGCCTGAGTCGATCATTGATCTGGCGAGGCCGGAGTGGAAAGGCCGGTTCGCCGTGTCCCCGAGCGGCGCCGATTTCCAGGCGGTCGTCAGCGCCGTCTACGCGCTGCGTGGCCAGGACGAGGGCCGGGCCTGGCTGCAGGGCATCAAGGACAACGCCAGGATCCTGCGCGGCAACAACACCATCCTGCGCGCCGTCAACGCCGGCGAGATCTCCGGCGGCGTGAGCTACCACTACTACTGGTACCGCGACCAGGCCGACGGCGGCGCGAACAGCAGCAAGGTCAAGCTGGAGTTCTTCGGTGAGCAGGACCCGGGCGCGTTCGTCAGCGTCTCCGGCGGCGGGGTGCTCCGGTCGAGCAGCCACCCGACCGAGGCCCAGCGGTTCCTCGCCTACATGACCGGCCCTGAGGGCCAGCAGCTGCTCGCCGACGGCGACGCACTGGAGTACACCGTCGGCTCCGGCATCCCGGCGAACGCCGTGCTCACCCCGTTGGACCAGCTCGACGCGCCGACCGTCGACCCCAACACCCTCAACGGCCCGACGATCGTCACGGAGATGCAGGAGGTGGGGCTCCTGTGACCGCGAGCCTCGCGGCGGGTCCGCGGGGCTGGCTGCGCTACCCGCCACTTCGCCGCTACCCGCCACTTCGCCTCGCCTGCGCGCTCGCCGTCGCCGCGCTGACCCTCGTCCCGCTCGGCTATGTGGCGGTGGAGATCGCCGCCACCGGCGGCGATCTCGGCGACCTGCTGTGGCGGCCACGGGTCGGCGAGCTGCTGCGGCACACCGTCCTGCTCGTCGCGCTCGGGACGACGGCGTGCATGGTGCTGGGGACGGCGGCGGCGCTGCTCGTCGAACGCACCGACCTGCCTGGACGTCCGCTGTGGACGGGGCTGATGGCGGCGCCGCTCGCCGTCCCGGCCTATGTGAACAGCTTCGGCTGGTATTCGCTGTCCCCGTCGTTCGGCGGCCTCGGCCCGGCGGTGCTCGTCACGACACTCTCCTACTACCCGCTGGTGTACCTGCCGGTCGCCGCGGCGCTGCGCGGCGCCGACCCCAGCCTCGCGGAGGTGTCCCGGTCGCTCGGCCGGGGCCGGTGGGTGACGTTCGCCCGGGTCGAGCTGCCGCTGCTGCGGCCGGCCGTCCTGGGTGGCGGGCTGCTCGTCGGCCTGCACCTGCTGGCCGAGTTCGGCGCGTTGCAGAACCTGCGGTACGACACGTTCACCACCGCCATCTACGACCAGTACCAGTCCACCTTCGACGGGTCGGGCGCCACGGCGCTCGCCGGCGTCCTCGTCCTGCTCTGCCTCGTCCTGCTCGGCGGCGATCTGTGGCTGACAGGCCGCACTCGGTACGCGCGGACGGGCGCCGGTGCCTCCCGCCGGGCGCCGCGCCACCGCCTCGGGCGCGCCGCCCCGCTCGCGGCCGTCGCGCTGGCAGCCCTGGCGGGTGCGGCCGTCGGCCTGCCGCTGGGGTGCATCTCCTACTGGCTGGCGACCAGCCGCTCGACCGCGTTCCCCGCCGGTGACCTGCTGGATTCGGCGACCGGCACCGCCACCCTCGCTCTGCTCGGTGCCGCGGTCACCACGGTGCTCGCGCTGCCGGTCGCCTGGCTCGCCGAGCGCCGGCGCGGCGCGCTCACCCGGCTGGTCGAGCGCAGCACCTACATCGGCAACTCGCTGCCCGGCATCGTCGTCGCGCTTGCGCTGGTCACCGTCGCGATCAGGTACACGCCCGGGCTCTACCAGACCACGGTGATGCTTCTCGCCGCATACGCGGTGCTGTTCATGCCGCGGGCGACGGTCAGCCTGCGCTCGGCGTTGAGCCAGACACCACCGGCACTCGACGACGTCGCGCGATCCCTGGGCGTCGGGCCCGCCGGCGTGCTCGCCCGGGTCACCGTGCCGCTGATGGCGCGCGGGATCGGCGCGGGCGCGGCGCTGGTCTTCCTCGCGGTGACCACCGAGCTCACGGCGACCCTGCTGCTGGCGCCGATCGGCACCCGCACGCTGGCCACCGAGTTCTGGAGCGAGTCGACGGCGGTCCAGTACGGCGCCGCGGCGCCCTACGCCCTACTGATGATCGCGATCTCCGCGCCGGCCGCTTTCCTGCTGACCCGCCGCAGCCGACACTCCGAGGGGGGCCAGTGACACCGGGGCCAGTGACGCCACCGCTTCAGACGCCACCGCTTCAGACGCCAGGGCTTGAGACGCCAGGGCTTGAAACGCCGGGCCTGGAGACTGCCGGCCCGGAAACGGGGCCGGCCGTACCCGGCACGGCACCGGCCGGCCACGTGCTGCGCGCCGCCGCCATACGCAAGGCGTACGGTGCCCAGACGGTGCTCGACGGCGTCGATCTGACCGTCCCCGCCGGCTGCCTCACCGCCCTGGTCGGGCGCTCGGGTTCGGGCAAGACCACGCTGCTGCGGCTGCTCGCCGGCTTCGACCGCCCCGACGCCGGCACGATCACGATCGGCGACCGTCTCGTCGCCGGCCCCGGCCGCCAGGTCCCACCGGAACGGCGTCGCATCGGCTACGTCACCCAGGAAGGGAGCCTCTTCCCGCATCTCACCGTGGCCGGCAACATAGCCTTCGGCTGGCCCTGGCGGGCGCGCCGGTCGCGCCGGAACCGTCGCGATGTCGGCGAGCTCCTGGACCTCGTCGGCCTCCCCGAGCGTTACCTCCGGCGGTTCCCGCACGAGCTTTCCGGCGGCGAGCAGCAGCGGGTGGCGCTCGCCCGCGCCCTCGCCCCCCGGCCGGACGTCATCCTGCTCGACGAGCCGTTCTCCGCGCTGGACCCGGAGCTGCGCGCCACCACCCGGCAGGCCGTGACCGCCGCGCTCGCCGCGACCGGCACCACCACGGTCCTCGTCACGCACGACCGCGTCGAGGCGCTGTCCATCGCCTCCCGGGTCGCCCTGCTCCGCGACGGCGCGATCCTGCAGGAGGACACCCCGACCGGCCTCTACCACCGGCCCGTGGACCACCAGGTCGCGGCCTTCGTCGGCGATCTGACGGTGGTTCCCGCGGCGCTGCGCGGCACCGTCGCCGACACCCCGCTGGGTGCCGTCCCACTGTGGCACGACCAGCACGGGACCGGCCGGGTCTTCCTCCGCCCCGAGCAGGTCGAGATCACCGAGCCTGGCGCGGGGCACACCGACGCGACGGTCCTGACCGCCGACTTCCGCGGCGCCGACGGTCTGCTCGCCCTGCGGGTCGGTACCCCGTCCGGCGACGTCGACGTCACCGCCCGCTGCGCCGCGCACCACCTCCCGGCCGCAGGCCAGCGGGTCGGGGTGCGTGTCAGCGGCCCGGCGACGGCGACCGCTCCCGCGGATGCGGACGCGACTTGACGGGCGTCAGCGTTGCTGCCGGGGCCGGCGTCGGGATCGGCCGCGGCGCCGGCGTCGGCGTCGCGGCTGGCGTTGACGCTGACGCCGGTGCCCTGTGCGGGGTGCCGTTCGCCCGTGACCTGCGCCGCCACGGCTCCGCGCTCGCCGTGGTCGGCGCCGACGGGCAGGCGCTCACCTATGACGAGCTGGCGGACCGCGTCGACGAGGTCGGCGCGCGGCTGGGGCCGGGACGCCGACTCGTCATGATCGCTGCCTCGGACGGGCTGGAGCCGCTGGTCACCTACCTGGCGGCGCTGGCCGGCGGGCACCCCGTGCTGTTCAGCGGCCCCGACAGCCGGTCCGTCGAGCCGCTGGTGTCGGTCTACGACCCGGACGTCCTGCTGCGCCAGGGCCCTCCCGGGTGGCGGCTGGCGCACCGGCGGCCGGGCTCGGCCCATGATCCGCACCCGGCGCTCGCGCTGCTGCTGTCCACCTCCGGGTCGACCGGGTCGCCGAAGCTGGTGCGGCTGTCGGCGACGGGTGTGCAGGCCAACGCCGAGTCGATCGCCACGGTTCTCGACATCCGGGCGTCGGACCGGGCACCCGTCAGTCTGCCGTTCCACTACTGCTACGGCCTGTCCGTCATCAACAGCAACCTGCTGCGCGGCGCCGCCCTGCTGCTGCCCGGGACGTCGGTCGTCGACGAGGCGTTCTGGGCGACGTTCCGGGATCACGGCGCGACGAGCCTGCACGGCGTGCCGTACACCTTTGACCTGCTCGCACGAGCCGGCTTCGCGGCGATGGACCTGCCCAGCCTGCGCTACGTCACGCAGGCCGGCGGCGCGTTGCCGCCGCGCCGAGTGCGGGAGCTGGCCGAGCTCGGGCAGCGCCGCGGCTGGCGGTTCTTCGTCATGTACGGCCAGACCGAAGCGACGGCCCGGATGGCATACCTGCCGCCGGAGCTGGCCGCCAGCAACCCGGGTGCGATCGGCCGGCCCATCCCCGGTGGCTCGTTCGAGATCGTGCGTCCCCGCCCGAGTGCTCCAGGCACCACCGTCCCGGACGGCGATGACCCCGCGGATGGGCCGGGCGAGCTGGTGTACCGCGGGCCGAACGTGATGATGGGCTACGCCGAACACGCCCGTGACCTCGCGGCGGGCCAGGTCGTCGACGCCCTCGCGACCGGCGACCTGGCCCGGCGAGGCCCGGGAGGGCTCTACGAGCTGGTCGGTCGCGGCTCACGCTTCGTGAAACCGTTCGGCCTGCGGATCGACCTCGACCGCGTGGAACGGCTCCTCTCCGAGCTGGGATACCCCGCGGCCTGCGTCGGCGTGGACGAGGTCCTCGTCGCCGTCGTCGACCCCACCGAACCCACCGCCCCCACCGAACCCGCCGGGCCGGCGGCCACCGCGACCCACGCCGAGCCGGTCGGCACCGAGCCGGTCGGCACCGAGCCGGTCGGCACCGAGCCGGTCGGCACCGGGCAGGCCCGCACGGAGAAGATCCGGGTCGAGGTGGCTGCGGCGATCCAGGCCCAGACCGGGCTCCCGGCCGGCCAGGCCCGGGTGGTGGTCGTCCCAGGGCTGCCCAGGCGTCCGAACGGGAAGGTCGACTATCCCGCGGTCGCCGCGGTCGCGGCGGTCACCGCGCCGGGGGACCCGGTGACCACGGACATGCCCCCGACGCGACTGCGCCTCCGGTTCGGCGAGGTCCTGAACCGGCCGGAGGTTCCCGACACGGCGACGTTCGTCGACCTCGGCGGCGACTCACTCACCTATGTCCAGCTGTCGCTGGAGATCGAGCGCGCCCTCGGCTGGCTCCCGTCGGGCTGGCCGACCATTCCCGTCGGCGAGCTGGAACGGATGGCGGTCGAGCCCGCCACCGACGTCGGCCCGGCCGGGGCTCGCGCGCCGCGCGGCCTGCGCGCCGTCGAGGTGGACGTCGTGCTGCGCGCGGCGGCGATCGTCCTCGTCGTCTCGAACCACATCGGGCTGTTCAGCCTGCTCGGTGGCGCGCACCTGCTGCTTGTCGCCGCCGGGTGGAACCTCGCCCGGTTCGGTCTCGTCCCCGGGCGACGCGGCGTCAGCCGGCGGCTCCTGCGCAGCGCGGCGCGGATAGCCGTCCCGTCCATGCTCTGGCTCGCCGGGCGAATCGCCACCAGCGGCGAGGGCTCGGTGACCAACGTGCTGCTCGTCGACAACTACGTGCGCGACGGGGTGCCCGGTTACTGGTTCGTCGAGGTCCTTGTCCAGACGTTGCTGGTACTCGCCGCGCTCTTCGCGATCCCGGCCGTGCGCCGCCTGGAACAGCGGCACGACTTCGCCATGGCCATGGCCGTGCTCGGTGCGGCGCTGGTCGCAAGCCTGGCCGCGGACCCGGATGTGAGCGGCGCGTTTCCGACCCGGCTCTACGTCACCCATGGGGCGCTCTGGTTCTTCGTGCTCGGATGGGCCGCGCAGCGGGCGACGACCGCGCGGCGCAAAGTGATCGTCATCGCGGTGGCGGCGGGGATGCTGCCGGGCTACTTCGACGACGCGATCCGCGAGACGATCGTCGGCGCCGGTCTGCTGGCGATGATGTTCCTGCCACGTCTGCTGCTGCCGAGGGCGGCCGTCGCCGTCGCCGCGGCGGTGTCGAACGCGTCGCTGTACATCTACCTGACGCATTTCGCTGTGTATGAACGGGCGCTGCCCCATGCGGCTCCGCTCGTGGTCCTGTTCGGTTGCCTCGGGGCCGGTATCGGTACCTGGATGATCACAGTACGGCTGTGCCGCATGGGCTGGCCGCCGCGTGCACTGTCCGCGGCAAGGCCCAGCACGTCGGATGTGACAGTCGGAGGCGCGCAGGAGGGTAGGGGCGGCCGGCGGAGCTCTCGGCAGGCCGCGCCGGTCAACCTCCACGTGGGATGCTGATCGCCGTCGGTGATGGCTGCGCCGTGGTGCGTACGTGTCGGCTTCGCGGGGTGGTGAGTGGCGGACGACTTGTCGCCTGAGCAGATCCGGGCACTCGGTGAGGCGTTCGCCGATCCGGTGTCTGCTGGCCAGTTGCTGGAATGGGCGGGTCTGGGGCGGGGGCGTCATCCGGCCTGGCCGGTCCAGGGCGCTGAGCAGTTCTGGGGGGAGGTCTCCAGGCTGCTGCGCGCGGGTGCGCTTGTCGGTGGCAGGGCGAGTCTGCTTGCGCTCGCCGGGGCGCTCTATCCGGCGAACAGGGTGTTCGGAACGGAAACCTTGGACGCGTCCGGTCAGGTGGAGTCGCTGTTCGAGGTGCCGTGGCCGCCGAATCCGAACTTCGTCGGGCGGGAACAGGAGCTGGCTGGCCTGCGGACGCGGCTTGCTGGGACGCGTTCGGGGGCCGCCTGTGCGCAGGTGCTGTACGGGCTTGGCGGGGTCGGCAAGACGCAGCTCGCGGTCGAGTACGCCTACCGTTTCCGGGGCGAGTACGACCTGGTGTGGTGGGTGGCAGCGGAGCGGCCCGCGGAACTGGTCGGCGGCCTGGCGGCGCTCGCGGTCAGGCTGGGAGTCGCCGTCGAAGGCAGGGCGGCGGAGTCGGCGAGCCGGGCGGTCGATCTGCTCGGCGCACGAGGGGCCGGACGGTGGCTTGTCGTGGTCGACAACGCGGGTGCGCCGCCCGAAGGCACGAAACACGACGGCGGTGAGGCGCTGCTCCTCGCGGTGTTGCGGGCGGCTGGGCGCGGCGGGCATGTGCTTGTCACGTCCCGGGATCCGACCTGGCTGGGGGTGGCGGACGCGGCCCTGGTGGACGTGCTGCCGCGGACCGACGCGGTGAGACTGCTGCGCCGGCGGCTGCCCGGGTTGCCGGAGGAACCGGCCGGTCGGGTGGCGGAGCTTCTGGGTGATCTGCCGCTGGCGGTGGAGCAGGCGGCTGCGTGGCTCAGCCGGTCCGGTATGGCCGTCGACACGTACTGCGGGCTCGTCGGGCAGCGCACGCGAGAGGTCCTCAGCGAGGGAAAGCCGGTCAGCTACCCGGTGCCCGTCGCGGCGACCTGGACGCTGGCCGTCGAGCGACTCGACAATCCCGCCGCGGTGTGGCTCCTGCGGCTGTGGGCACTGTGCGGGCCGGAGCCGATTCCCGCGTCCCTCATCGGTCCGGGCGCGGTCGGGCTGCTGCCGCCCCCGCTGGCTCCCGCGGCGACGGACCCGCTTCTGCTGGGCCGGCTGATCCAGATCCTGACCGCGGTGGGTCTCGTCCGCGTGAGCCCGGAGGGTGTGGTGCTGCACCGGCTGGTCCAGGCCGTGCTGCGGGAGCACACGCCACCCGACCTGCGTGACACGGCCCGACGCACGCTGCATCGGCTGCTTGTCGTGGCCGCCTCTGGGGACCCCGGTTCGCCCGACAGCTGGCCCACCTACGCTCAGCTGCTGCCGCACGCGCTCGCGGCGGACCTGGCTGACAGCGACGAGGAGGGTGGCCGTCGTCTGATCCTGCGACTGGGGCGATATCTGCGCGTGTCCGGCGACTACCACGCCAGCCTGGCGTTGGGCCGTGACACCTACCGGCGCTGGAGGGCCAGCCTCGGGGAGGGCCACGAGGACACCCTGCAGGCCGCCAGCGATGTCGCCGGGACGCTGCGGGACCTGGGCGACTGGGCAGCGGCCCGCACGCTGGAGGAGAAGGTGCTCGCCCTCCGGCAGGAGATCTTCGGCGACGAGCACCCGGACACACTGACCGCCGCTGGCAGTCTCGCCAACACGCTGGGTATGCAGGGCGACTATCCGGCAGCCCGAGCGCTGGAGGAGCGGGTGCTGGCAGGCCGTCGGGCGGTCCTTGGCGACGACCATGTTCGGACCCTGACCGCCGCGGCACACCTCGCGAAGAGGCTGCGGATCATGGGTGAGTACGCGGAGTCTCGTGCGTTGGGGGAAATGGTGGTGGCCCGCCGCCGGGAGGTACTCGGTGAGAACCATCCGGACACCCTGGCCGCCATGGCGGACCTCGCGAACACACTCGACGCGAACGGCGATCACGACGGGGGGCGCGTGCTGGGTGAAACGGTACTGGCCCGCCGCCGGACGGTTCTCGGTGAGGACCATCCGCATACGTTGAGGTCGGCGTGGGATCTCGCCGAGACGCTGCGGTCCGCTGGCGACCACGGTAGCGCGCGCACCCTTCTGGAAGAGACGATCACCCGAAGTGAGCGCATTCTTGGTGCTGATCATCCCGACACGTTGAGTATGGCTGTCACCCTTGCCGGCGTGATGCGGGCGGTGGGCGCCCACCAGGAAGCCCGGGTTCTGCTCGAAGACGTGCTCGCCCGCGGCCGGGATGTCGTCGGCGACGATCACCCGCGTATGATCATCGCGTCCGCCGAGCTAGCTGACGTTCTTTTTGATCTCGGCGACTATCCCGCGGCCCGAGTGCTGACCGAGTCGGTACTGGCGCGAGAGCAGAGAATGCGCGGAGAGAATCACCCGGCCACGCTCCTGTCCGCGGCGGATCTGGCACGTGTGCTGCACGCACTGGGTGAAAGTCCGGCGGCCCAGGCACTCGAGGAGAGGGTGCTCTCCGGCCTCCGGCAGGTGCTTGGCGACGATCATCCATACACCCAGAAGGCCGCAGCCTCGCTGGCGGCGACGCGACGACAGGCAGCCGACCAGGCCCTGCCCCCTTCGTAGGCGGGGCCGAGCGACACCGGCCGCGCTGGCATCGGGATCAGAACGTCCGCCACTGATCGTGGCGAGCTTTGTGATCAGTCCTGTCTCGTTCGTACCTGCCGAGCCGTGATGCTCGGCCGCCGGGGGGGAGGCGCTCGCTGGGTGGGACATCCGCCCGAGAAGACCGCTTGACTCCGTGAAACTAGTTTCTGAAACTAGTTACATCCGATGCGCTTCGCCTGTGCGGGACCACGCGTCGGCATGACGTCGAGGAAGGACGGACGGGTATGGCAGCGAACGTGATCGTGATCGGTGCTGGTGTGTACGGGGCTGCGGTGGCCGCCTCGCTGGCACGGCGGGGGGCACGCGTGGTCGTGGTGGAGGCGGGTCTGCCCGCGCACGGCACCTCGGGGGCGACGTTCTCGTGGACGAACGCCTCGGCCAAGCCTGCCGGGCCCTACCGGGACCTCAACGTCGCCGGCCTGGCGGCACACCGGCGCCTGGCGGCCGAGGCGACCGTTGCGACCAGGGCCGACTGGTACCACGAGAGCGGCAACCTGCAGTGGGCCGCGGCCGGTGACGACGAGGCGCGCCAGAAGCTGCGGGCGAAGGTGACCGGGCTCCTCGACGACGGCTACCAGGCCCGATGGCTGAGCAGGTCCGAGGCGGCGGACATCGAACCGGGGATCGACCCCGCCGGGCTGCCGGCTGACGAGATCGCCTTCTTTCCCCACGAGGGGTGGGTCGCGCCGGAAAGGTTGATCAGTTACCTGCTTTCCGTGGCCGCCGCCCATGGCGCCGAACTGCTGACCGGCGACGGCGTGGTCGCCCTGGAGACATCCGCCGGCCAGGTGAGCGCCGTCCGGATGGCATCGGGCCGAACCCTGGCAGTCGCGGCGGTGGTGAACTGCGCCGGGCCCCGTGCCGGCGTGATCGCCGAACTCGTCGGCCTCGACCTGCCGATGCGCAACACCTGCGGCCTGCTCGTCCGCGTGTCAGCCGCGGCGCTGCCGGTGTCCCGGGTCGTACACGCCCCGCGCGTCCACCTGCGGCCGGACGGCGCCGCGGGGCTGCTGATGCACTCACCCGCGCTGGACGAGGCAGTGCGAACCTCCGACACCGGGCCGGTCGTCGCCGACGACACAGCCGTCCGGCGTCTGCTCGAGGCCGGGCGGGCACTGTGCCCGGCGGCTCATGACGCTGCCGTGGACGGCGTCCGCATCGGCGAGCGGCCCATTCCCGGAGACGGCCTGCCGGTGTTGGGACGAGCGGCGGACCTGCCGAACTTCCACTTCGCCGTCTCGCACAGCGGGGTGACGCTGTGCCTGCAGGCGGGTGGTCTGGTGGCGGACGAGGTGCTCGGCCTCGACCGGGACGAGGCCCTGGCACCCTTCCGGTTCGAGCGGTTCCGGGCGGCGCCTGGCCCCGCGGTCGGCGCGATACCGTCGTAGCGGCGTCGGGACCGTCGCCGAGCGGCGTGCGGTCGCGGCGCGCGCTGCTATCCGTGGGAGGCGCTCCGCCGCCCGTGGGAGGGAGGACGCGCGGCGACCATGGCGAAGCGAGTGACCATCGGCGAGGTGGCCGCCGATGCCGGGGTCTCGGCGGCCACCGTCTCCCGGGTCCTCAACGGCGGTGCGGTCACCGAGGAGACGGCCAGCAGGGTCTGGGCGGCGGTGCGCCGGCTCGACTACACCCCCAACGCGCTCACCAGGAGCGTGTTCGCCGGCCGGTCCAGCACGATCGGCGTGGTCATGCGGGACCTGAGCAGCCCCTTCTTCCTCGATCTGATCCGCGGGATCGACGACGTCGCGGCCGCCAACGGGAGCCTCGTCATGTTCGCCAACACGTTCCGCCAGCGCGACCACGAGACCGCTCTGATCCAGATGATGGACGAGCACCGGGTGCGCGGCCTGATCGTCACGACCGGGGACCGGACAGACACCCGCATCCGCCGGATGGCCGAGGGCGGCACGCCCTGTGTGGTCGTCGCACGCAGGTTCGTGAACCCACCGGCCGGCCTGCACACGATCCGGCTGGATGACGCGGCCGCTGGAGCCCTGATGGCCGGGCATCTCGCCGGGCGCGGGCGGACATCCATCGGCGTGGTCACTTCCGGGGACCGCCCGGCGCAGCGGGAACGGGTGGCGGGCCTGCGCCGGTGCCTCGCCGAGCACGGCCTGGCGCTGCCCGGGGAGGCGGTGGCCTCCGCCGAGACCGAGCGGGAGGCCGAACGGTCAGTGGCTGCCCTGCTTGACGGAGCCCGGGGCCGGGGCACGCCACTGGACGCGATCGTCTGCACCACCGGCCGCCTGACCGTCGCCGTGCACACGGCGCTGACCGGCCGCGGCCTCACCATCCCCGACGACATCGCCTTCCTGACGACGGACGACTTCCCCTGGGCCACCGCGCTCGGGCTATCGGTGATCACGCAGCCTTCGTACGAGATGGGCCGCCGCGCCGCCGAGCTCGTCGTCGACAACCCCGGCGGGTCGGCCGATGTGGTCTTCGAACCAGATCTGGTGCCGCGCGGCTCCACCGACCTGGGGCGGGCGTCCCGGTAGCAGGTGAGCAGCCCGGCCTCCCGATCGGCGGTGACGGAGGCAGCTCCCGCGTCCGCGGATCGCCGTTCAATAATAGATATTATATCCAGATTCGAGGAGACTGGATATATGACCGACACGACCGATCTTCTCACCGGCGCCCCGCTGCGTCCGCCGCTGCCCTTCGACGTGACCGGAAAGGTGGCGCTCGTGACGGGCGGCGCCCGCGGGATCGGCTACGCCACCGCCCGCCGGTTCCTGGAGGCCGGCGCGGCGGTGGCCGTGAACGACATCGACGAGGCCGCGCTGGCGGCGGCCGTCGCCGAGCTGCGGACAGTCGGCCCGCCGGTGCTCGCGCTTCCCGCGGACGTCGGCGACGTCGAGCAGCATCGCCCGATGATCGAGCGGACCATCGCGGAGCTCGGCCGGCTCGACGTTCTCGTGAACAACGCCGGAACCTTCCAGCCGACGCCGCTGGACGCGCTCGACCCCGCGCTGGTCGACCAGTTGTTCGCGGTCAACGTCAAGGGACTGCTGTTCCTCTCCGCCGCGGCGGCCGAGGTGATGAGGCCCGGCGGCTCGATCGTCAACGTCTCGTCGCTCGGCGGGGTCCGGCCGCCCTTCGGTGGGCTCGCGGCCTACCACGCGACGAAGGGCGCGGTCGACAGCCTGACCCGCGACATGGCGATCACCTGGGGTCCCAAGGGGATCCGGGTCAACGGCGCGGGTCCCGGGGGCATCCTCACCGAGGGCCGGGACCAGGTCAGCGCGCATCCGTTGTTCCCACCCGAGATGATGGCCGAGATCATGGGACGGGCAACCGGCCGGCCGCTGGGCCGGATGGGCTACGCCGACGACCTGGCCATGGTGATCCTCTTCCTGGCCACCCCGGCCGCCGGCTTCATCACCGGCCAACAGATCCTCGTCGACGGCGGTTACTACTACGCCTGACGGCTCGGAACTCCCGGGCGGGCCTTACGCCTGGCGGGAGACCCACTGGGTGATCGCGGCCGCGCCGGCCGACGGGTCCTCGACCATCCAGAAGTGGTTGAGGCCTTCCAAGCGCAGGGTGTCCGCGCCGAGCGCCTGCGCCACCTGGGCGGAGAGGTCGGCGTCGTCGGTGGGATCCGCGGTCGGCTGCAGGATCAGCCCGGGCCGGGCTGACCGGCCGGCCGACGCCGCCTCCCAGCCGGTGTGCACATTCGGCATCGCGGAGCGATAAAGGTCGAGAATGGCCGTGGCCATCGTGGCGTCGAAACGGGTGGCCATCCGGCGGCACTCCGCGGGCGGTACGCCGACATACGCGAGCAGGGCGAAAAAGTTGGCCGGGTCGTCGATGGGGACCGCGAGCAACCTCTCCATCCACTCCTCACCGTCGCCCGGGGTCTGCCACACCTGCGCATAGTCCTGCCACACGTAGTCACGGTGGGAGACGGCGGCGACGTCGATGGCCCAGCTGCGCACCCGCTCCGGGTACGCCGTGGCGATCCGCAGCGTCAGCAGTGATCCCCAGTCGTGCCCGATGATGTCGATCGGACCTGGGACCGCGTCGAGCTGCTGAAGGATCCAGGCCACCTGCGCGTCTCTGCCGCCGGCGAAACCCGGCGGCGTCGCCGTCCCGAAGCCGGCCAGCTCCACGGCCACCGACGGGAGGTCGAGGCACTCCCGGACGCCGTCCCAGATCTCCGCTGTCTCCGGAACGCCATGAACGAGAACAATGGTCACGTCGTCATATTCCAGCATAACGTCCCCTGGCGCCCGGATCCCACCACGCCCAAGCCAGAGCCGCCAAGCCAGAGCCGCCAGGCCGAGGCTGCCGTGCCCGTGGCATCGCACAGCCGCGGTGGTGCTGGCCCGACGGCCTGGATCGCGCTGCGGCCGCTGCCAGCGGCGGCTGAAGGAGCGGGCACCGGTGGGGCGGCCCGCGACGGACGGTCGCGGTGTGACGTCCGAGCGGCGGGCACGGTGCGGAGGGTCGATCCACCGGCCGGCGGGGAGATCGGATTAGTGCCGCCGATCGTGCGATCGAGATACCGGTTCCAGGTGCCGGGAACAGGTGTTTCGGGAAGCGCTGGCGACCGGTGATTTGTAGGGTGATTCTCGTCCGGCACGCCCTGGATTCGGCCGCGATCCACCCGGCTGTTTCCGCGATCCATCCCGCGGTGTTCAGGAAATCGAGTGTCAGATGGATCGCGGGGAAATCATCGTGCGCGCCTCCGCCTTTGCCTGCCCGGGCCAGGCGGCGCCCGCCCCGGGATGGAGAGGCTGACACGATGACGGTCCGCGGGGAGACGGCGCGGTCGGAGGTGACCGGGGCAGACCCTGGGCCGGCTGTGTCCGCGATCGCGGTGGTCGGCCTCTCCTGCCGACTGCCCGGCGCCGCCGATCCGGATGCGTACTGGCAGTTGCTGATCAATGGCGTCGACGCGGTCGCGGAGCCGGGTCCGGCCCGTGGCACCGCGGCCGGCCAGGCCGACCGCGGAGAACGGCCCGGACCCGCCGGCCAGATCGGTCCACTCGGGCGCTCCGGAGACGCGGTAGACGCCGGAGATGCCGGGGTCGCAGGAGCTGCCGGAGCTGCCGGAGATGACTGGCCCAACCTGGTCGGCGTCGGCGGGTTCCTGGAGCACGTCGATCACTTCGACGCGGACTTCTTCGGTGTCTCGCCGAGAGAGGCCGACGCCATGGACCCGCGGCAGCGGCTCGTCCTGGAACTGGCGTGGGAGGCGCTGGAGGAGTCGCGCCGGGCGCCGGACGGGCTGCGCGGCTCCCGGACGGGTGTCTTCGTCGGGGCGACCGGGGAGGACTATGCGCTGCTCGCCGCGCGACAGGCCCCGGGGCCGTCCGACAGGTACCTCGCGACCGGACTGTCGGCGGCGCTCATCTCGAACCGGGTGTGCCATGCGCTGGGCCTGAGCGGGCCGAGCATGACCGTCGACACCGCGCAGTCCTCGTCGCTGGTGGCCGTGCACCTGGCCTGTGAGAGCCTGCGGCGCGGCGAGTCGGACCTCGCGCTCGCCGGTGGGGTCCAGCTCAACCTCGCCCCCGAGAGCACGCTGCGGATGCGCGGCCTCGGCGCGCTCTCCCCCGACGGTCGGTGCTTCGCCTTCGACGAGCGGGCGAACGGCTTCGTGCGCGGCGAGGGCGGCGGGATGGTCGTCCTGCGCCGGCTCGACGACGCCGTGGCCGCCGGCGACCGGATCCACTGTGTGATCCTCGGCGGCGCGGTCGGCAACGACGGCGGTGACGGTCCGCTGGCGGTGCCGAGCGTGCGGGCGCAGCGGGACGTCCTGCGGCGGGCCTGTGCGGCCGCGGGCGTGCCGCCGGCCGAGGTGCAGTATGTCGAGCTGCACGGAACCGGGACGGCGGTCGGGGATCCGGTCGAGGCCGAGGCGTTGGGAGCGGTGCTCGGCGCCGGCGCCGGGCGCGCGCCTGGCGCGCGGCTCCCGGTGGGCTCGGTGAAGACCAACATCGGGCATCTGGAGGCCGCGGCCGGCATCGCCGGGCTGATCAAGACGGCGCTCTCGATCGGCAACCGCGCGCTGCCCGCGAGCCTGCACTTCACCCGGCCGGGGGCTCGGCTCCCGCTGGACCTGCTCGGCCTGCGGGTGAACGTGTCATCCGCGCCCTGGCCGGCCCCGGAGCGGCCGCTCGTCGCGGGGGTCAGCTCCTTCGGCGTCGGCGGCACCAACTGCCACCTGGTCGTCGCCGAGCCGCCCACGCCTGCGCCGCCCGTACCCGCGACTGCGGTGCGGCGCTCGCCGGTGGTGTCCTCGCCGCCCGCGCCTGCGCCGCATTCGGCGGTACGCGCCGRCCGCTCGGCGGCACGCGCCGACGATCGGCCGGATCGGCGAGAGACCGGGCACGAGGATGTCGAGCCGGGAGCCGTGCTGCCATGGGTCGTGTCCGCGCGGTCCGCGGACGCGCTGCGGGCCCAGGCCGCCCGCCTGCTCGACCTGCTCGACCGCCGGCCCGACCACGACGCGGTCACGGTGGGACGGTCGCTGCTCACGACCCGCTCCGCGTTCCGTACCCGGGCGGTCGTGCTCGGCGCGGCCCGCGACGACCTGTGTGCCGGCCTCGCAGCCCTGGCCGCCGGGCGGCCGGACGATGACGTCCTGGTGGGGGCCGCCCACCGGGCGGGGCGGCAGCCGGTCCTGGTCTTTCCCGGTCAGGGCTCGCAGTGGGGCGGCATGGCCGCCGAACTGCTGGCGACGTCCCGGGTGTTCGGGGAACGGCTGGCCGAGTGCGACCAGGCGCTCGAGCCCTTCACCGACTTCTCGATCATTGACCTCCTGCGTGCCGGCGACCAGCGGGGGCCCGGGGAGGGCGGGGGAGAGCCGCGGGCTGACGTCGCCCGGGTGGCGCTGTGGGCGGTGACGGTCTCGCTGGCCGCGGTGTGGCGGTCGGTGGGGGTGCGGCCCGCGGCAGTGCTCGGGCAAGCCGACGGGGAGATCGCGGCGGCGACCGTCGCCGGCGGCCTGTCGCTCTCGGACGCGGCTCGGGTGGTGGCGCGGGGCGGCCGTGCGGCCGTCCCCATCCGTCCGGGCGGGTGCGCTGTTCCGTTCGTGTCGTCCGGCACGGGCGGTCCGCTCGGCCCGGCCGAGCTGGACGCGGACTACTGGGAGACCGGTCCGCGCGGCGCCGCCCGCTTCGACGAGGCGGCCCGACATCTGGTGGACGCGGGGCACCGGCTGTTCCTGGAGGTGAGCCCGCACCCGGTGCTGACCGGGAAGGTTCGCGACGCGCTGTCCGCCGTGGCGGTCGACGGGGCCGCGCTCGGGACGCTCCGGCGTGGCGAGGGCGGGCCGCACCGGGTGCTGCGCGCGGCCGCCGAGGCCTACGCCCACGGCGCGCCCGTCGACTGGTCCCCGTGGTACCCGCCGGGTTCCGTCGTCGACCTGCCCACCTACGCGTTCACGCGGTCACGGCATTGGCTCGGCACACCGCGACCGGACCCGGCGCCGACGGCAGCCCACCAGCCGCCCGCGCCCGCACCGATACCCGTCTCCACACCCACACCCACACCCACACCCGCGCCCGCGCCCGCGGTCGAGCCGGCATCCGCATCCGCGATCACAACCGAACCCGTCCCGGTGCCCGGGCCTGCGGTTCCGGGGGTGGCTGAGCCCACCGCGGAGCCGGGACGACCGGCACCGGCCGGGCCGCCGGGACACGGCGAGCGGCGGGCCGCCGACGCGCAGCGCGTCCGGGAGATCGTGCGCCGGGCTGTCGCCGGGGTTCTCGGCCACGACAGCCCGGACGCGGTCGCGCCGGCCCGCACCTTCGTCGAGCTCGGCATCGACTCGCTCGGGGCGGTCGAGCTGCGGGAACGGCTCGGCCTCGCGACCGGGCTGCGGCTGGCCGCCGCGCTCGTCTTCGAGTTCCCGACCCCGGAGCTGCTCGCCGCCCACCTGTGCACGGCCCTGGATGACGCCGCGCCAGACACCCGGGCGCGGGAGGGCACACGGGCCGCGGCGCCCGACGCCGTTCACACCCTCCCCGGCAGCAACGGCCGCTCCGAGGCCAGGGCCGGGGTGGGCGCGGCTGAGAAGGCCGTCGCTTTGGGCGGCCTGGGCACCGGCACCGGTGTTGACGACGATGATCCGATCGCGATCGTCGGGATGAGCTGCCGCTTCCCGGGCGGCATCGACAGCCCGGACGCGCTGTGGGCCGCGGTCGTCGACGGCGTCGACACGGTGTCCGGCTTTCCGGTCGGGCGGGGCTGGGATCTGGACGGGCTCTACGACCCGGACTCCACCCGACCGGGCACGAGCTACACCCGGAACGGCCACTTCCTGCACGACGCGGACCTGTTCGACGCCGCCTTCTTCCGCATCGCCCCGCGCGAGGCCGCGGCGATGGATCCGCAGCAGCGGCTGCTGCTCGAACTGAGCTGGGAGGCGCTGGAACGGGCCCGCGTCGACCCCGCGTCGCTGCGCGGCCGGCAGGTCGGCGTCTACGTGGGAGTCATGACCCAGGAGTACGGCCCTCGGCTCTACGCCCCGGCGGAGCGGGCCGGCGGCGATCTGCTGACCGGCGTGCTGGCCAGCGTCGCGTCCGGGCGGATCTCCTACTCCCTCGGGCTCGAGGGCCCGTCACTCACCGTCGACACCGCGTGCTCGTCCTCGCTGGTCGCGCTGCATCTCGCCGCCGAGGCGCTGCGGGCGGGCCAGTGCGAGCTCGCGCTGGCCGGCGGCGCGACGGTGATGGCGAACCCGGGCCTGTTCGTCCAGTTCTCCCGCCAGCGGGGCCTGGCGCCGGACGGGCGGTGCAAGTCCTTCGCCGCGGCGGCGGACGGCACCGCCTGGGGCGAGGGCGCCGGTGTGCTGGTGCTGGAACGGCGGTCGGACGCGATCCGGCGCGGCCATCGCGTCCTCGCGCTGGTGCGCGGCTCGGCGGTGAACCATGACGGCGCGTCCAACGGACTCACGGCGCCCAGCCCGGGCGCGCAGCGGCGGCTGATCCGCGACGCGCTCGCGAACGCGGGCCTCACCCCGCTGGACGTGGACGCCGTCGAGGCACACGGGACCGGTACCGCGCTCGGGGACCCGATCGAGGCGGCGGCCCTTCTCGCCACATACGGACAGGACCGCCCGGCCGACCGGCCGCTGTGGCTGGGGTCGCTGAAGTCCAACATCGGCCACACCCAGGCCGCCGCGGGTGTCGCGGGTGTGATCAAGATGATCAGGGCGATGGAGCAGGGGCGGCTCCCGGCCACCCGGCACCTCGACGCGCCCTCCCCGCGGGTCGACTGGTCCGCCGGCGCGGTGTCGCTCCTGACGTCGGCGGTCGACTGGCCGTCGACGGACCGCCCGCGCCGCGCGGGCGTCTCGGCCTTCGGGATCAGCGGCACGAACGCCCACGTGATCATCGAGCAGGGCGCACCACCGGCTCTGGACCTGGCCGAGACGCCCGGACATCCGAGCTCGTCCCGCTCGCCCAGCCTCTCGGGCTCGTCTGGTCCGGCGGGTGAGCCCGGCCCGTCAGGTAAGCCTGGTTCATCGGGTCTGCCTGATCCGACCGGCCCGCGTCCCACGCCCTGGGTGCTCGCCGCCGCCAGCCCGACCGCGCTGCGGGCACGGGCGCGGCAGCTGATCACCGTGCTGGAGGACGGCGACCGGGGCCTGGCCCTGCCGGACATCGGACTCTCCCTGGCCCGCACCCGGTCGGCCTTCGACCATCGGGCGGTGGTGCTCGGGCGCGACCGGGTCGACGTCCTGCACGGCCTGCGGACCCTGGCGGACGGTGAGCCGCCGCAGGCCACCGGGTCGGCGCCTGGCCGGGCCGGTACCGCAGGCCCGGCGGCGTCGGTCGTGCGGGGTACGGCGTCGGCCGGCGCGGCGGCCCCGGTGTTCGTGTTCCCCGGCCAGGGATCGCAGTGGCACGGCATGGCGGCCGATCTGTTCGCGTCCTCGGGCGTGTTCCGCGACCAGATGACGGAATGTCATGAGGCGCTGGCCCCGCACTGCGACTTCTCGCTCGTCGACGTCATCCGCGGCGAGGGCGACCCGCGGGCCCTCGACCGGGTGCCGGTCGTCCAGCCGGCGCTGTGGGCGGTGATGGTTTCGCTCGCGCGGCTGTGGGCCGGCTACGGGGTGCTGCCCGGCGCCGTGGTCGGCCACTCCCAGGGAGAGATCGCCGCGGCCACCATCGCCGGCGCGCTCACGCTGGAGGAGGGCGCTCGGGTGGTCGCCGTCCGCGGCCGGCTGCTCGAGTCGCTCGCCGGCAGCGGCGCGATGGCCTTCGTCCCGCTACCGGTCGCCGAGGTCCGTCGCCGCATCGGGGAGCTCGGGGCGGACGACCTCAGGCTGGACGTCGCGGTGGTCAACGGGCCGCGGTCGACCGTGGTGGCCGGTGAGCCCGGGCCGGTGGACGCCCTGGTGCGCGCGCTGCAGGACGAGGGGATCCAGGCCAGGCGGATCCCGGTCGACTACGCGTCGCACTCACCGTCGGTGGATCCGCTGCGGGAGCCCCTGCCACGCCGCCTCGGTGCGGTCGACGCCCGGGCCTGCCCGGTCCCGTTCGTCTCGACGGTGACCGGGGACGTCCTGGACACGACCCTGCTGGACGCGGACTACTGGTTCCGCAACCTGCGTGAGCCGGTGCGCTTCGACGCCGCCGTGCGCACCCTGATCCGCGCGGGCTACCGCCACTTCGTCGAGATGAGCCCGCATCCGGCGTTGGTGCTGTCGGTCGAGGAGCTGTTGGACGAAGCGGACGCCGAGGGCTCCGCGTCCGGCTCGCTGCACCGTGACGACGGCGGGCTGGACCGTTTCCTCACCTCGGTGGCCCGGTTCCACGTCACGGGCGGAGAGGTGGACTGGTCGGCGGCGTTCGGCGGCACCGCCCGCGTCGTCGATCTGCCGACCTATCCCTTCGACCGCCAGCGCTACTGGCTGGCGGCGCCGGACGGCACGGCCGCGGCCAGCGTCGCGTCCAGCAACGGCAGCGGTGACGGCAACGGTGGTGTGGGTGGTTCCGGGGCGGGTGGTTCCGGGGCGGGTGACGCCAGCGGGCTGGTCGGGGCTCCTACGGGGCACCCGCTGCTCGGCGCGGCGATGGACGTCGCCGGGCGGGACGAGTCCGTGCTCGCCGGCCGGGTGTCGCGGAACACCCATCCCTGGCTCGCCGACCATGCCGTCAGCGGCGTTCCCCTGCTCCCGGGAAGTGCCTTCGTCGAGGCCGCCCTCGCCGTCGGAACCGGCGCCGACTCCGATCCCGGCCACCTGGGTCCCGGCCACCTGGACGAACTGACGCTGCACGCGCCGTGCCTGCTTCCTGAGCGCGGCGCCCTCGATCTCCAGGCGGTTCTCGGGCCGGCCGCGGCCGCGGACGGTTCGCGCCCCGTCGACGTCTACTCACGGCCGGCGGACAGCATTCCCGGCGAGCCGTGGACCCGCCACGCCGCCGGCCGGGTCCGGCCCGGCGGTACCAGGCCGGCCACCACTGACTGGGCGTTGAACTGGCCGCCGGAAGGCGCCGACGCCGTCGATCTGCGGGACGCCTACGACCGGCTGGCGGCGTCCGGCTACGAATACGGGCCGGCCTTCCGCGGCCTGCGGGAGCTGTGGCGGGCCGGGGACGTTCTGTTCGCCCAGGTGGAGCTGCCGCCGGAACGCAGCGCCGAGGCGCCGCGCTTCCTGCTGCACCCGGCCCTGCTCGATGCCGCCCTGCACCCGGTCGTGCTCAGCGGGCCCGCCCTGACCAGGCCTTCGTCGGACGGTTCGGCGTCGGATAGCTCTGCGCCGGATGGGTCCGCGGCAGGAGAGATCGCTCTGGAGGGGCCGGCGATCCGGCTGCCGTTCCTCTGGGCGGGGGTCCGCGTCTACACCGCCGGGGTGACCGCCGTTCGGGTGCGGCTGTCACCTCGCGAGGACGGCGTCACCCTGGCGATCGCGTCCACGGCGGGGCGGCCGGTAGCGGACGCGGAGGCGCTCGTGCTGCGATCGACCTCCACCGCTCGGCTGCGGGAGCTCGCCGCACAGGACCGTGACCCGCTGCTCGGTCTGCGCTGGACCGCACCGCCCACTGCCGCACCGCCCACTGCCGCACCGCCCACTGCCGCACCGCCCGGCTCCGGCTCCGGCTCCGCGGCCTCCGGTGCCTTGGCCGCCTCAGGCTCGGCCGCCGCCGACGACCCGGAGTGGACGGTGGTGGGAACCGGCCCCGTCGCCGCGGGGCTGCGCCGCCATCAGGCACTGTCCCGGCCGGCACCGGCTGATCTGATCGCCTTCGTCGAGGGGCCCGAGACGGCGCCGGTCGTGATCCTGGACGCGACGGACCAGACGGACCAGACGGACCAGGAGAACCAGGCGGAACGCGCGGGGCCGGCCGCCGCGGCGCGGGACGCGGTCCAGCGCATGCTGGGCCAGTTGCGCGGCTGGTTCGCCGACGAGCGATCCGAGACCAGCCGCCTCGTCGTCCTCACCCGCGGCGCGCTGTCGGCCGATCCGGCCGGGCCGGCAGGATCGGCCGCCGGACCGGCGGGGCCGAGCGGCGCACGGGTGGAGCCGGCCGCCGCGGCACTCTGGGGCCTGCTGCGGAGCGCGCGGACAGAGCATCCAAAAGGACTGGTGCTCCTGGACCTGGACCCGGACGAGGCGACCGCACCCACACCGGCCCTGGTCGCCGCCGCGCTCGCGACCGGGGAACCCGAGCTGGCGGTGCGGGCCGGGGCACTGCGGGTGCCACGTCTCACCCGCCTGCGCCACCCCGCCGACGCGGGCTCGTCCCGGCCGGTGGGCTCGTCTGGGCGTCCTGGCCGGATCGACCCGGACGGAACGGTGCTGATCATCGGCGGGACCGGGACGCTCGGCCGGCTGCTGGCCTGTCATCTCGTCGACCGGTACGGGGCGCGGAACCTGCTGCTCACCAGTCGCCGGGGGCCGCGGGCGCCCGGCGCGGGCGACCTCGTCGCGGACCTCGCCGAGCGCGGCGCCACCGTGGAGATCGCCGCCTGCGACGCGGCGGACCGGCCCGCGCTCGCCGGTGTCCTCGCCCGGATCCCGGCGGACCGCCCGCTCACCGTCGCCGTGCACGCCGCCGGCGTGCTCGACGACGGGGCCGTCACCTCGCTGACGCCGGACCAGGTCGAGCGCGTGCTGGCCCCGAAGGCCGCGGCGGCCTGGAACCTGCACGAGCTGACGGGCCGCGACGACCCGCCGCTGCTGGTTCTCTTCTCCTCCGCCGCGGCCACTCTCGGCACCGCGGGCCAGGCCAACTACGCGGCCGCGAACGCCTTCCTGGACGCGCTGGCGCTGCGCCGGAGGGCGGATGGCCTGCCGGCGGTCTCGATCGCCTGGGGCCTGTGGGAGCCCGACAGCGCGATGACGGCGCACCTCGGCACGGCCGACCTGGCCCGCCTGGGGCGTCTCGGCGTCGCGCCGATGCCGGCGGAGACAGGCCTGGCGCTCTTCGACGCGGCACTGCGTCTGGACGCGCCGCACGTGGTTGCGGCGCGCCTCGACCTGGCGGGCCTCGCCGCCACCCACCCGGTCCCCCCGCTGCTGCGGGGTCTCGTCCGCGCGCCGGGCGAGGGGCCCGGACTCGGTACCCGCCTCAGCGCCGGTCGGGCCGGCCACGGCAGCCAGGCCGRCCACGGCCATGGCTACGGGGCCGGCGGCGACGCGGGTCGGACGTCGCCGGAGGCCGACGAGGCCACCTTCCTCCTGGAGCTCGCGGCGGCGCCCGCGGCACGGCGGGGCGGACTCATCCTCGACCTGGTGCGCGACAGCGTCGCCGCGGTGCTCGCGCATTCCGGCCCGGAGGCCGTCGATCCCGCGCGCCCGCTCGCGGCCCTCGGCCTGAACTCGCTCGGCTCGGTGGAGCTGCGTGACCGGCTGCGGTCCGCCACCGGGCTGCGGCTGGCCCCGACGATGGTCTTCGACTTCCCGACCGCCGCCAGGATCGCCGCGCATCTCGCGGACCGGCTGGCCGACGTCGTTCCCGCCACCGAGGGTCCACAGGCCGCCGCGGAGCCCGAGCCTCCGGTGCCCTCCGCGTACCCCATGTCCCCGGTGCCCTGGGCGCCGTCGGCGCGCACCGGCGGCGAGGACGTCCCCGCGGTGCCCGCATCGCTGGAGAACGCCTCGGACGACGAGTTGTTCGCGCTCATCGACAACGAGCCATGAGCCGGCGCCCGCCCTGCCCGCCGCACCCGGCCCCCGCGGCCGGTACCGCGCTCCGACCACAGCCGAAACGGGAGACCGCGTGACCGACGAGGAGAAGCTGCGGGGCTATCTCAGGCGCGCGACCGCGGAGCTGGTCGAGGCACGGCGCCAGCTCGCGCGGGCGACGGCCGCGGCGACCGAGCCGATCGCCATCGTGGGGATGGCCTGCCGCTTCCCCGGCGGGGTGGAGTCACCGGAGGACCTCTGGGAGCTGGTCGTCACCGGCGGGGACGCGATCACCGAGTTTCCCACCGACCGGGGCTGGGACCTGGCCGGCCTCTACGATCCGGATCCCGACGCGGTCGGGAAGTGCTACGTCCGCCACGGCGGGTTCCTGCGGGGGGCGGCGGATTTCGACGCGGCGTTCTTCGGGATCTCGCCGCGGGAGGCGTTGGCAATGGATCCGCAGCAGCGGTTGCTGCTGGAGGTGGGGTGGGAGGCGTTCGAGCGGGCCGGCATCGACCCGACCTCGCTGGATGGTGAGCGGGTCGGAGTCTTCACCGGAATCATGTACGGCGACTACGCCCTGGCGTCCGCGGCGGTGCCGCGGACCGCGGCCGCGCTGGAAGGGCATCTCGCGCTCGGCAGTGCCGGCAGCGTGGCCTCCGGCCGAATCTCGTACCAGCTGGGCCTGCAGGGGCCGGCGGTGACGGTGGACACGGCGTGCTCGTCGTCGCTGGTGGCGATCCACCTGGCGTGCCAGTCGCTGCGTTCGGGGGAGAGCACCCTCGCCCTCGCCGGTGGCGCGACCGTCATGTCGACGCCCACGAACTTCATCGAGTTCAGCCGGCAACGCGGTTTCTCCCGCGACGGCCGATGCCGCTCCTTCTCGGATTCGGCTGATGGGACGGGGTGGGGTGAGGGGGTGGGGCTGTTGGTGTTGGAGCGGTTGTCGGATGCGGTGGCGGCGGGTCGGTCGGTGTTGGGTGTGGTGCGGGGTTCGGCGGTGAATCAGGA
>NZ_MOWP01000053.1:0-51893 GCF_001983215.1 Frankia sp. CcI49 | reverse complement strand
GTGTTACTCACCCGTTCGCCGCTAGGAGCAAGCTCCTCGCTCGACTTGCATGTGTTAAGCACGCCGCCAGCGTTCGTCCTGAGCCAGGATCAAACTCTCCATCAATGCTTGAAAGAGATGGCCGGGCCGCCAAGCCCAACCGATCCTGGCAAGACAGATCCTCGTAAGATCGTCTGTCATTGCCAAAGGAATTTCCCACCACAACCAGAACATTAAGCCCTGGCCATGGACGGGGGTTCAAAACTAAATGGCACTGACTATTCGGTACGCTGTTGAGTTCTCAAGGAGCAGATGCAACCGGAGGTGCYTTTCGGYGTTTCCGGTGCGTCTTCAACTTACTCGGTATTTCCGGCCGGTGTCAAATCGCCGTGTTTCGCGACTTTCCGCCCTGCMTTTGCCTCATCCGGTCCGGCCTTTCGGCCCCGGCTGYGGCGACTCGGTTAAAGTACCGGGTGTTTCGGGCTTGTGTCAAATCGCCGTGTTTCGCGATTCTGCCATTTTGCCTTTGCCTCATCCGGTTCGGCCTATCGGCCCCGGCTGCGGCGACTCGGTGAAGTTACCGATGCTTTCGGGTTTGTGTCAAATCGCTCCGGACTCGCCGGCGACTGCCACTCTTTCCAACCTTACCGCACTGTTTTCGGGCTCTGTCCTCGGGGGGTCTGCGCCCCCTCGGAGGATCCTGGGCCCGCCAACCATCGGTTCTTCCGTTCCGATCAGGCGGTAAGGAGGAACTATACACGAGGGATCCGGGGTGTGAACGCACCCCGCCCGCCACATGCATCGCCGGCCTACCGGGCCTCGCGCAACGGCCGCCCACCCGGCGCTCGCGGCCCCCGGTCGCCCCGCCGAGCGACCTCCGGGCGCAGCCGGCCGATCCGCACGACGCGCTGCCCCGGTCCGCGCCGAATGTGTGAACAGTCCGTTCCGATGAACGTGCGGACGCCGAATCCGCTACAAACCCACCGGTGTGCGGACGTCGGCCAGGGCGGATCGCGGTGAGATCCCCACGGATGGTTCAGCGGCTCGAACGGCCTACCGGCGCGAGCGGTCGCCCGCCAGCTCTGGTCGCTGCGCCGCCCAGCGCGCCCAGGCGGCCAACGCCTCGTACAGGCGCGCGCCGCCCTCTATCGCGATACGCAGTGACCTCTGTTGTGGCGTGTCCGGCACATTTCCGTGGTCGGCGGCGTCGGCGTACGTCCGGTACCTGCTGGCAGCGGCGGCGAAGAAGTCGGCCTCCCGCACCAGATGGGCGTTGAGGTCACCCGGGTCCATCAGCCAGAAGAAGAAGGACCGCAGCAGGGGCTGCAGCCGAGTGGTGTGATCGACCTCGGACGGTTCGCTCAGCCAACGCCGGATCTCGGCCAGGCCGGCGTCCGTGATGCGGTAGGCCTTGCGGCCACGCGGCCCCTCACTGTCGATCTCGATGAGCCCGTCGCTGGCGAGGCGGCTCAGCTCGCCGTAGATCTGGGGATGCCCGGCCGGCCAGACTGCCCCCAGCACCTGCTCGAACCGTCGGGTGAGGTCGTAGCCACTGGCCGGCCCTTCGGCCAGCAGGCCCAGCAGCCCGTGACGTAGTGACACTCAGATACCTCCCGCCGCCCCATCGCTACGTAGCGTAACCGAGAAGCTATCGGTGAGGGGCTGAGATGAGGCTGAGATGAGGCAGCGAAGAGCTGAGCGGAGTCAGTAACGCCGACGGCCGGGTGCGGGCCCCCTGTCCGGAGGAACCACACCCGGCCGTCCTGCCCGCCCGGGCCGTCGATGCGGCCGGCCGGACACAGCACCGGATCGGGCGATCAGCCCGCCTTGTGCTTCTCGATCTCCGTGGTGAGCTGCGGGACGACGTTGAACAGGTCGCCGACCAGCCCGTAGTCCGCGAACTCGAAGATCGGGGCCTCGGGGTCCTTGTTGATGGCCACGATCGTCTTCGAGGTCTGCATACCGGCCCGGTGCTGGATCGCCCCGGAGATGCCGACCGCGATGTAGAGCTGCGGCGACACGGTCTTGCCGGTCTGGCCGACCTGGTTCTGGTGCGGGTACCACCCGGCGTCGGTCGCGGCGCGCGAGGCACCGACGGCGGCACCGAGCGTGTCCGCCAGCTTCTCGACCAGGCCGAAGTGCTCGGCGGCACCGAGACCACGCCCACCGGAGACCACAACCTGCGCCTCGGTGAGGTCGGGCCGGCCCGACTTGGCCTCGACGACACGGTCCACGATCTTCGCGCCCTTGGCGGCGTCGGAGATCGCGATGTCGACCGTGGTCTCCGCCGGAGTCGACGGCGCGGCCTCCGGCGCGGTGGAGTTCGGACGAACGACGACGATCGGGGTGCCCTTGGTGACCTTCGAGCTGACGATCGTCGAACCGCCGAAGATGCCCTGGGTGGCCGTGAGGTCCGGGGCCAGCGCGGTCGCGTCCCAGATCAGGCCCGAGTCCGTCCGGGCGGCGGTGCGGGCCGCGACCTCGCGGGAGTCCGGCGTCGCGGCGGCCAGCACGGCGACCGGCGACGTGTCGGCGACCAGCTTCGACAGGACCTCGGCCGCGGGCGCGCCGATGAAGTTCGCGACGTCGTCGGACTCGACCACGTAGATCTTCGCGGCGCCGTACTGGGCCAGGTAGTCCTTCGCCTTCGCGAGGGTGCCCGGGGCGCCCAGGAACACCGCCGACGGCTCGCCCAGGGTGCGGGCCAGGGTCAGCAGCTCGGCCGTGACCTTCTTCGGCTCACCGTCGGTGTGCTCGACGAGAACAAGTACTTCAGCCATCGAACAGCCTTCCTCAGATGAGCTTCTGCGCCGCGAGGAACGAAGCGACCTTCGCGSCGCCGTCGCCCTCGTCCTTGACGATGGTGCCACTCTGCCGCGGCGGTGCCGGCTGCGACTCAACGACCGTGGAGGCGGCGCCGGCGAGGCCGACCGAGGCCGCGTCCAGGCCGGCGTCCGCCGCCGAGAGCTTGGTCAGCGGCTTCTTCTTGGCCGCCATGATGCCCTTGAACGACGGGTAGCGCGGCTGGTTGATCTTCTCAACCACGCCGACGACCGCGGGGAGAGCCGCCTCGACCAGGGCGTAGCCGTTGTCGGCGAGGCGCTCCACCGTGACCTTGCCCGCGCCCGGGTCGACCGTGACCTTGCGGGCCTGGGTGAGCTGCGGAAGCCCAAGCCGCTCCGCAAGCAGGGCACCCATCACACCGCCACGGGCGTCGGAGGCCTCCGACGACGTGATGACGAGGTCGGGCGAAAGGGTGGAGATCACCTTGGCGAGCGCGGCGGAGGTGGCGAGCGCGTCCGAGCCGTGCAGCGAGTCGTCGCTGAGGTGAACCGCCTTGTCCGCACCCATCGACAGCGCCTTGCGGATCGTCTCGACGGCCTTCTCGGGCCCCATCGTGACGACCGTCACCTCGCCGCCGTGGGCTTCCTTGATCTTCAGAGCCTCTTCGACCCCGTACTCGTCCATCTCGTTCATGACGTTGTCGACGCTCTTGCGGTCGACGGTCTTGTCCGAGGCGTCGAGCTTCTTCTCCGCCCAGGTATCGGGAACCTGCTTGACGGTAACGACGATGTTCACGCCTTGGGGCCTCCGTAGCCAGCAAAATCGATGTCGCTCCTCCCCGCATCGTCGCATCTGACGCGCGCACGTGCCCGATGATCCCGGCCCCGGCACAGCGGCCCCCGGGGCCGTTCCCCGGGGCGCCCGCGCCCCCTGGACGACATCCGCGGACATGGACCGGACGACCGGAACACGCCACACCAACGGGATGTCCCTACACAGTCAGGAGATTCCCACCGGATACCGCTGGCGCGGCCGGGATGACGGCAGTCGGCTCCACCTTCGACCAGGGCGTGGAACTGTGAGGTGCCACATACCGCGGGCCACCATGTCGCCCACCCTTCCCGCCGTCGGCGGTGCGGGCGCAGAAAGTACAAGGGTCCCCAGTCCCGGCATGACCGTGCATTGTGTCCCTCTAATGCACACCCCCTTCCTAAATGCGTGACCGATCGGCTACTTTCTGCCCTGTGAGGTCGTCGCGGGCCGACAACGGAGGCCCTCCGGCCACGCCCACGTAGACGGGGGAGACGTAGACATGGTCACGGACGAGCTCACTGCCAAGGCGTCCCCGGAGCAGCGGCGGCCGGGGAATCCGGGCCGGTCGGGCCGTACCTCCACGGGGCCGGAGAAACAGGCCGGCGCGCCGCGGCAGTCGGCGACACGCCCAGCGGCGAAAGCGCCGCGGCAGCCCGCCGTCAGCAGCACCGCCGCTACCACCAAGGCCGGCACCACGACCGGGACCTCCGCGGCCGGAACCTCCGCAGGTGGCGCCTCCGCAGCTGGGACCACAGCGGCTGGGACCACAGCGACCGGAGCCACCGCGACCGACCGCGATCCGGCCGCACCGGGTCTGTTCGCCCGCCTGCTGGCCGAGGCCGGGATCTCCGACACCCGCTTCGCCCGCCAGGTCAACAACCGCGCCAGAACACAGCGCCGCGTCGAGCTCGGGCTCGCCCGGACCACCGTCGGCCACTGGCGGCGCGGCATGAAGCCGCGGGACCCGATGGTCGCGGAGCTGGCCGCCGCCGAGCTCTCCGCCGTGGTCGGCTATCCGGTTCCGCCGGCCGACCTCGGCTGGCGAGGCGAGGGCTACGAACGCGACGACCTGGGCCTCGCCGTCGCAGACCTGCCTGACGACACCCTGAGAACACTCGCGGGACTTTCAGGACGAGACATGCGGCGACGTGACGTGCTCCACGACGGGGCGGCGTTCGCCGCCACCGCCTTCGCCGACCCGGTTCTTTCCAGCCTGACCGGTGTCATCAGCCGCATCACCGGTGACACACCCGCGTCCCCGTCCGGGGGCGCGATGATCCGGGACATGACGGCGACGTTCCGCCGGCTCGACGCCCGGTTCGGCAGCAGCGAGATCCGCCCCCAGGTCGTCGCCTTCCTGCACGACCGGACCCGGGCCGCGGTGGACGGCCCCGCCGACACCGACACCTTCAGCGCCCTCGCCGAGCTGGCGCAGCTCAGCGGCTGGCTCGCCCAGGACTGCAACCGCCAGGCCCTCGCGCAGCGTTACTACATCCAGGCGCTGAGCCTCGCCGAGCACGCCGAGGACGTCATGATGGCCGGCAGGGTTCTTTCGGCCATGAGCGACCAGGCCGCCGCGCTGGGGCACCATCGGCACAGCCTGGCGCTCGCCCGCGCGGCCATCGACCGGGCCGCGCGGCAGTCGGCACCCCCCGTCCAGGCGATGCTGCAGGACCGGCTGGCCTGGGCCCTGGCCCGAAACGGCGACGAGTCCGGCTGCATGCGCGCGCTCGCGGAGATGGAACGGGTGATCTCGCGGGAGCCGGGCGAGGCGCCGTCCTGGGCCGGGCATTACAACTCCGGCGACGTCGCCGAGTGCCAGGGCCACTGCTTCATGCTGCTGGGAAAGTCCGCCGTCGCGGAGCAACGGCTGCTGGAGGCGCGCTACCTGCAGGGCGAGGCCCGCGCCCGCAGCCGTGCCTACGCCGAGGCGGACCTCGCGCTGTCCTACCTGCGGCGGCCGCGGCCCGATCTGGAAGCGGCGATCGAGGCCGGCTACCAGGCAGTCGAACTGGCCGGGTCGGTCTCGTCGACCCGAATCACCAACAAGCTCACCGAGCTGGACGAGGCGATCGCCGGATTCTCCAAGGTGGTCGCCGCGCGCGAATGGCGCAACCGGGTCAGCGACGTGGTGGATCGCGGCCGGGAGCACCCGCGGGTCAGCTCGGCCTGACCGGCCGCCAGGGCTGACCGGCCGCCAGGGCTGACCGGCCGCCAGACCCGCCCACGCACTCCCCCAGGCCCGCCGCAGCCGCGAAACGACCACGGCGGAACGACCACGGCGAACTCGCACCGGACGCTCCGGTCCGACCCGCGGCGGATGCTCCGTCCGACCCACTGCCGGGCGCTACGCGGTGACCAGTCACGCTTGTCAGGTGAGTCTCGCGAAGGACGTCGGCCGGCGCCTGGGCCTGCGCGCCCCCTCAGCAGGCGGCCGCCGGGCCGCCGGTCGCGACGGCGACGGCGACCGGCCAGGCGGAACAGGTGGCACGGGCAGCGCCGGTGGCACACCGGCGGTCCCCGCCGTCGGACCGACCGGTGCCGGCGGCGGCCGGGGCGGTACCAGCCGTGGTGGTACCAGCGGTGGCGGTTCGGGCGGCCCGGCGGGGCGGCGCGGGGGCGCCGGGGGAAGCGGTGGCACCGCACCGTCCACGGTGACGGGGCGGGAGCTGCTGGTCGCCGCCGCGTGGCTCGTCACGGCGGCTCTCGCCATCATCGCGGTCGGGCGGCTCGTCCACCTCGACGACGCGATCACCTGGCCCTACACGGTGGCCAACGCGCTGACGCCGTTGCTCTATCTGCCCGTGTACGCCGCCCTGGCCATCGGCTTCGCGCTGCGGCGCGGCCGCCTCATGATGCTCTGCGGCCTGGTCGCGGTGGCACACCTGTTCTGGGCGGTACCGGAGCTCTTCCCGGGTGGTCCGGAGAACGCCCCACAGGGCTCGGCCCGGCTGCGGGTGATGACGGCGAACCTGCTGTACCACAACGCCGAGGCGGGCCGCCTCGGTGACCAGATCCGCCGCGCCAGCCCGGACGTCCTCGTCCTCGTCGAGCTCTCGCCGCTGACGCTGACGAAGCTGCGCGATTCGGGTGCGCTCGCGGACTACCGCTATTCCGAGGTCCACCCCCAGGAGGGCGCTTTCGGCGCGGCGGTGTTCTCCCGGTTCCCGCTCTCGGACGCGGCGACGCCCGAGGTCGCCGGGTACGCCTCGCTGCGGGCGACGGTGCGGGTCGACGAGCGCCGGTCGTTCGTCGTCCACGCCGTGCACACCATCGCGCCGACGAGCGGGGAGTACGCGCGGGCGTGGCGCGACCAGCTCGACCACCTGCGGACGGAGGTGGCGGCGTCCAGGCTCCCGGTTGTTCTCGCCGGGGACTTCAACGCGACCCGTGACAACCGGCCGCTGCGCGAGCTGATCTCCGCCGGGGTACGCGACGCGCATGACGTCGTGGGCGCGGGGTGGACCCCGACCTGGAACGCGAGCATGTTCGCGGTTCCGCCGATCGCCCGGATCGACCACATCCTGGCCTCACCGGCCTTCGCGATCACCGGCTACCAGGTCGGCTCCGAGTTCGGCAGTGATCACAAGCCGGTACTCGCCGACCTGGCCATGCGCTGAGCGCACGCCGCGCACCGCAGTCCCACCCGGCCCGCGGGCTTCGGGCTGCGGCTCCGACCGGCGCTGCTACCGGACAAGATCTGAGGATCGTGGTCGTCACAACGACCATGATCCTCAGATCTTCGGCCGGACCAGGCCCCCGAGGGCGGGTCTACCGCCCGACGAAGTCGGCCTTGCCGGGGCCGTTCGCGATGAACGAGTCCATCCCCAGCCTGCGGTCCTCGGTGCCGAACAGGCCGACGAACAGGGCCGACTCCAGCCGCAACGCCTCGGAGAGGGCGAGCTCGGAGCCGTCGTCGATCGCCTGCTTCGCCGCCGCGAGGGCCAGCGCCGGGCCGGCCACATACCGCCCCGCCAGCCGCAGAGCCTCCGCGTACACCTCGTCGGCGGGCACGACCCGGTCGGCGAGGCCGATCGCCTCCGCCTCGGCGGCGCGCACCTGCCGGCCGCTGAACACCAGGTCCTTCGCGCGGGCCGGACCRACGAGCCGGGGCAGCCGCTGCGTGCCGCCGGCGCCGGGGATGACACCGAGCGTGATCTCCGGCAGGCCGACCTTGGCGTTGTCCGCGAAGACCCGGAAGTCGGCGCACAGCGCGAGCTCCAGCCCGCCGCCGAGGGCGTAGCCGGTGACGGCGGCGATGACCGGCTTCGGGATCCGCGCGATCAGCTCGAAGACACCGGTCAGGTCACGGACCCAGCTGGCGATGCCGGCGACGTCCAGCCCGGCCATCTCCTTGATGTCCGCCCCCGCGGCGAACACCTTCTCGCCGCCGTAAAGGACGACCGCACGGATGTCGCGACGTTCGGTGGCCTCCTGGACCGCGACCCGCAGGTCGGCGGTGAGCGCGGCGCTCAGCGCGTTCATCGGCGGACGATCCAGCCTGATCGTCCCGACTCCGTCGGCGACCTCCAGCCGCACGAGCGCCATCCCGAACCTCCACCTCGCCGTGAAACCGTGGGCCGCGCAACCGCACCGTGGCCGCGACCACAGCCGTGACCGTGACCGTGCCGTGACCCCTCGGGGACCTGGCAAACCCTAGCCGAGCCGGCCCCGTCGGCGGGGCGGACAGCGTCGAGGGTCACCGCTCGCCGTCGGTTCCATGGCAGCCGACGAAGGGCCACCCGCAGCCACCGGCCGCCACCTGTCTCCATCCGTCGCGTCTCCATCCGTCGCGCCCACCTCGGCCCGAGGCAGGCCGGCGGCGGCCGGTGCGATCACGGCGGGTAGGTGGCGAACCCCGGACCGCGTCGATCCGGACAAGGATCCAAGCAAGGAAGTGACGCATCTCACTTGTCTGACCGACAGGACACGTTTCCAGGACCAGCCGGCTCGCCCGCGTTAGCGTCGAAGCCATGATCCGTCCCGGCAGCGCGCAGTCGCTCGGCGTCCGCTGGGACGGGGCCGGCGTCAACATCGCCGTCGCCGCACCGCACGCCGAAGCCGTCGACTTCTGCCTCTTCGACGACGTGGACGGCACCGGCGAGCGCAGGCACCGGCTGCCCGAGCGGGATGGCGGGGTCTGGCACGGCTACCTCGACGGGGTCCGCCCGGGCCAGCTCTACGGCCTGCGCGCGCACGGCCCGTACGCGCCGGAGCTCGGCTACCGCTACAACCCGGCGAAGCTGCTGCTCGACCCGTACGCGCGCCAGGTGACCGGCGACTTCGTGCCGCATCCGGCGGTGCACGGGTTCTCCGACGGTGATCCGTACGGGCGCGAACCGGACGACCGCGACTCGGCGCCGTATGTGCCGAAGGGCGTCGTCACCGGGACGGCCACCGGCCCCGACCCCACCGCGAACCGGCCGGGCATCCCGTGGTCCGACACGATCGTTTACGAGCTGCACGTCCGCGGCTTCACCCGGCGCCACCCCGCCGTGCCCGAGCCGCTGCGCGGAACCTACGCGGGCCTGGCCCACCCGGCGGTCATCGACCACCTGCGCCAACTCGGGGTCACCGCCGTCGAACTGCTGCCCGTTCACGCCCACATCTCCGAGATGTCGCTGCTCGAGCAGGGACTCACCAACTACTGGGGCTACAACACGCTGGGCTTCTTCGCCCCCCATCCGGGCTATGCGGCCACCGCGGACCCGGTGGGCGAGTTCCGCGCCATGGTCGCGGCGCTGCACGAGGCCGGCCTCGAAGTGCTGCTGGACGTCGTCTACAACCACACCGCCGAGGGCAACGAACGCGGGCCGACGCTGAGCCTGCGCGGGCTCGACAACGCCGAGTACTACCGGTTGGAGCCCAACGACCCACGGCGCTACCGCGATGTGACCGGCTGCGGCAACACCGTCGATCCGACGTCCCCCCATGCCGTGCAGCTCATCTGCGACTCGCTGCGGTACTGGGTCACCGAGATGGGGGTCGACGGGTTCCGGTTCGATCTCGCCACCGCGCTCGCCCGCGCCCCGGAGGGCTACGACCCGGGCGCTCCCCTGCTCACCGCGATCCACGCCGATCCGCTGCTGGGCTCGGTGAAGCTGATCGCGGAGCCCTGGGACCTGGGCTGGGCCGGCTACCAGGTCGGTGCGTTCCCCGCACCGTGGTCGGAGTGGAACGGCCGGTACCGCGACACGGTGCGGGACGTCTTCAGCGGGCGCACCGGCAGTGTCGCCGATCTCGGGTACCGCGTCACCGGCTCGTCCGACCTGTTCGAGCACGACGGCCGCCGGCCCTGGGCCTCGGTGAACTTCGTGACCGCGCACGACGGCTTCCCGCTCGCGGATCTCGTCTCGTACCGGGAGAAGCACAACGAGGCCAACCTCGAGGGCAACCGGGACGGCGAGTCGGAGAACCGGTCGGCGAACTTCGGCGCCGAAGGCCCGACCGACGACCCGCAGATCCTGGCCACCCGCCGGCGGGTACGGCGCGCGCTGATCAGCACGCTGCTGCTGTCCGCCGGCGTGCCGATGCTGGTGGCGGGCGACGAGCTGGGACGTTCGCAGCAGGGCAACAACAACGCCTACTGCCAGGACAACCCGGTCTCCTGGCTGGCCTGGCCGGCCTGGTCCACGGACGTGCGGGCGCCGGCGGACAGGGAGACACCGGCGGACGGAGAGACACCAGAGGCTGGCCCGGCCCAGGATGGCCCGGACCCGGACGGCCCGGACCCGGACAGCTCCGGCCCAGCCGATGTGGACCCGGCCGGCTCGGACCCGGCGCTGCTCGCCCTGGTCAGCGGGCTCACCAGGCTGCGGCGGACGTCCCCGGTGCTGCGCCGGGAGCGGTTCTTCCGCGGTGGGGCGGTCGACGGCGACATCCTGCCGGACATCACCTGGCTGCGGGCGGACGGCGCGGTGATGTCACCGGCGGACTGGAACGCCCCACAGGTGGCGATCCTGGTGGCCCACCTGGCCGGTACGTCGATCGAGTGGTCCGATCCGGACGGGCAGCCGATCGCCGGCGACAGCCTGCTGCTCGTGATCCATCCCGACGGCGTGGACGGACCGCTCGTGCTGCCCGGCGAACCGTGGGCCGCCGGCTACGAGCTGCTGCTGGACACCGCCGAGGACGACCTCGCCGGCTTCCCCGGCACGATCGACGCACCGCGGCGGTCGCTGGGCCCCGGGGAGACGCTGCTCGTCCGCGGCCACGCCGTCGTCGTCCTGCGGGCACTGCCCGCGCGCCGCGCCACGGTGATCCCCGCATCCGGTGCGGACACGGGGATCACCGAGCCAGGCGAGCCAGCAGCACAGCCCGAACAGCCCGAACAGCCCGAACAGCCCGAACAGCCCGGGCCAGCCGAGCAGCCCGGGCCGGCGGCGCAGTAGCGAACCTCGGTCAGGGGTTGGTGACCAGGCCCAGCTCGGCCGGGCTCGCGAGGAGCGGGTGGCGCGGCAGCACCCGCACCGTGTAGCCGAACGGACCGGTCCGCCCCAACGGAATGGTGCCCTCGAAGCGGTGGCCGTGGCCGCCCTCACCCTCACCCTCACCCACCTCGCGCAGCGAGAGGGTGCTGGCGGTGAGGATGCGGTCGGTCTCGTCCACCCGGCCGTAGGAGGCGATCACGTCGACGTCTGCGAGGTCCAGGCCGCCGAGGTCGACGGTCGCCCGGACGACCAGGGACTGGCCCACCTGGGGGGTGTCGCCGAGTCCCGCGGAGTCGACGTTGAGCACCCGCACGCCCGACCAGCCCGCGCGCACGCGCTGCTTCCACGCCGCGAGATCACGGGCACCTGCCAGGTCATGCTCGGCCGTCTGGCTGGCGGAGCGGCCGGCCGGCACGTAGTAGCGCTCGACGTACTCGCGCACCATGCGGGTGGCCAGCACCTGCGGCCCGAGGGTCGACAGCGTGTGCTTGACCATCGCCGTCCACCGCGGCGGGTGGGCCGACGGCACCGGCCGGTCGTAGAAGCGCGCGGTGACGGTGTTCTCCAGCAGGTCGTACAGGGCCGCCGACTCGATGTCGTCGCGCCGGTCGGGGTCCTCCACACCGTCCGCGGTCGGGATCGCCCAGCCGTTCTGGCCGTCGAACATCTCGTCCCACCAGCCGTCCCGGATGGACAGGTTCAGGCAGCCGTTGAGGGCGGCCTTCATCCCGGACGTGCCGCACGCCTCCAGCGGGCGCAGCGGGTTGTTCAGCCAGACGTCGCTGCCGGCGTAGAGGTAGCGGGCCATGCCGATGTCGTAGTCCGGCAGGAAGACGATCCGGTGCCGCACGCCGGGGCTGTCGGCGAACTGCACGATCTGCTGGACGAGCAGCTTGCCGCCGTCGTCCGCGGGATGCGCCTTGCCGGCGATGACCATCTGGACGGGGCGCTCGGCGTGCAGCAGCAGGCGCTTGAGCCGCTCGGAGTCGCGCAGCATCAGGGTCAGCCGCTTGTAGGACGGCACCCGGCGGGCGAAGCCGATCGTGAGCACGTCGGGGTCGAACACCGACTCGACCCAGTCGAGCTCGCCCGGCGCGGCACCGCGCTGCAGCCACGACGCGCGCACCCGGCGCCGGATCTCGGCGACGAGCTGTTCGCGCAGCTCACGGCGGGTCGCCCAGATCGCCTCGTCGGACACCCGGTCGAACTGGGCGAAGCCGGCGGCGTCACCGCTGAGCAGGCCGGGGCCGGTCTGACGGTCCGCAAGCTCGACGACGGCGCGGGACACCCAGGTCGGTGCGTGCACGCCGTTGGTGACGGAGCCGATCGGCACCTCGCTGTGGTCGAAGCCGGGCCACAGCGCGGCGAACATCTCACGGCTGACGATGCCGTGCAGGCTGCTGACGCCGTTGGAGCGCTGGGCGAGCCGCAGGCCCATGTGGGCCATGTTGAACACGTTGGGGTCAGGCTCGGCGCCGAGTTCGAGGACCCGCTCGACCGGCACGCCGGGCCAGGTGTTGTCGCCGCCGAAATGCCGCGCGACCAGGTCCTTGGGGAAGCGGTCGATGCCGGCCGGCACCGGCGTGTGGGTGGTGAACAGCGTGCCCGCGCGCGCCGCCTCCAGAGCCTCGTCGAAGCTCAGGCCGGTCTCGGTCAGCTCGCGGATGCGCTCCAGCCCGAGGAAGCCGGCGTGCCCCTCGTTGGTGTGGTACACGGTCGGGGCGGGCTCCCCGGTGACCGCGGAGTAGGCCCGCAGCGCCMGGACACCGCCGATGCCCAGCAGCATCTCCTGCAGCAGCCGGTGGTCGGTCCCACCGCCGTAGAGCCGGTCGGTGACGCTGCGCTCGGCGGAGGAGTTGTCCTCGACGTCCGAGTCCAGCAGGAGCAGCGGAACCCGTCCGACCTGCGCCTTCCAGATCTGCGCGTGCAGGGTGCGGCCCTCGGGCAGGCCGACGGCGACCTTCACCGGCACGCCGCCCGCGTCGGTGAGCTGGGTCAACGGCAGGCCGTGCGGGTCGATCCCGGGGTAGCGCTCCTGCTGCCAGCCGTCCCGCGACAGCGACTGGACGAAGTAGCCGGCCCGGTAGAGCAGGCCGACCCCGATGATCGGCACCCCGAGGTCGCTCGCGGTCTTCAGGTGGTCGCCGGCCAGGATCCCCAGACCACCGGAGTACTGCGGCAGCACCTCGGTGATGCCGAACTCCGGCGAGAAGTAGGCGATGGCGCGCGGAGCGTCCGCGATCGCCTGCTTCTGGTACCAGCGATCGGTGGTCAGGTAGTCCTGCAGGTCGTCCGCGGCGTCGGACAGCCGGCGAAGGAACTTCCGGTCCGTCGAGAGCGCCACGAGACGGTCGTGGTCGACCTCGCCGAGCAGCCGGACGGGATCGCCCTTGCAGGCCCGCCACAGCTCCGGATCGACGGACTCGAACAGGTCCAGCGTATCCGGATGCCACGACCAGCGAAGGTTCAGAACCAGCTCTCCCAGAGCAGCGAGCTGCTCTGGGAGCTGGGCACGGACAGTGAATCGGCGCAGCGCTCTCACGAAACGGGAAGCCTAAACAGGGAGCATGAACTTCCCGCACCCGGGTTCGGCGCGGCGGTAAAGAAGCGGGAACAACTTCGCCGCTATCCGCCCAGGACGACTACTCGTCCGGGGCGGTGGCGACCTTCGCCGCGAGTGCGGCCATGACCGACGGGTCGCGCAGGGTCGTGACATCGCCGAGCTCACGGCCTTCGGCGACGTCCCGGAGCAGCCGCCTCATGATCTTCCCGGAACGGGTCTTGGGCAGGTCCTCCGCCCAGATCACCCGCCGCGGACGGGCGAGCTTGCCGATCCGGTGGGCCACGTGGTCACGGAGTTCCGCGATCATGTCGTCGTCGCCGACCTGGTCACCGCGCAGCGTCACGAAGGCCACGATGGCCTGGCCGGTGTCGGCGTCGGCCTGGGCCACGACCGCGGCCTCGGCGACCGCCTCGTGCGAGACCAGCGCCGACTCGACCTCGGCGGTGGACAGCCGATGACCCGACACGTTGATCACGTCGTCGATCCGGCCGATGATCCAGAAGTAGCCGTCGGCGTCGAGGCGCGCCGCGTCCCCGACCAGGTAGGTCCGCGGGCCGAACCGGGAGAAGTACGTCTGGACGAACCGCTCGTCGTCGCGGTACAGGGTGCGCAGCATCGACGGCCACGGACTGGTGATCACCAGGACGCCGGTGCCCTCGGCCAGCGGCTCACCGTCCTCGGTCAGCAGCGCCGGGGTGATGCCGGGCAGCGGCCTGGTCGCCGACCCGGGCTTCGTCGAGGTGACCCCGGGAATCGGCGAGATCATGATCGAGCCGGTCTCGGTCTGCCACCAGGTGTCCACGATCGGGCAACGCCCGCCGCCGATCACCTCGTGGTACCACAGCCACGCCTTCGGGTTGATCGGCTCACCGACCGAGCCGAGCACCCGCAGCGAGGACAGGTCGTGGCGGGCCGGGTACTCGGCACCCCACTTGATGCACGCCCGGATCGCCGTCGGCGCGGTGTAGAAGATGGTGACCTTGTATTCGGCGATCAGCCGCCACCAGATGTCGAAGTCCGGATAGTCCGGCGCCCCCTCGTACATCACGCTCGTCACGCCGTTCGACAGCGGTCCGTACACGATGTAGGAGTGCCCGGTGATCCAGCCGACGTCGGCCGAGCACCAGTAGACGTCCGTTTCCGGATCCAGGTCGAACACCGCGCGGTGGGTGTAGGTCGCGCCGAGCAGATAGCCGCCGGTCGTGTGCAGAATGCCCTTCGGCTTCGCCGTGGAGCCGGAGCTGTAGAGGATGAACAGCGGGTGCTCGGCGCCGAGCGGCGCCGGCGGGCACACCGGGTCCGCGGCCGCGAGCAGCTCGTCGTACCAGACGTCCCGCCCGGGGAGCATCGCCGTCTCGACCCCGCCGACCGGGCCGGTGGAGCGCACGACCACCACGTGCTCCAGCTTCGGCAGGTCCGCCATCGCCTCGTCCACGCCGGCCTTCACCGCCGCCGTGCGGCCCTTGCGGCGCGCCCCGTCGACGGTGATCAGCACCTTCGCGTCGGAGACCTCCATGCGCTCCCGCACCGCCGACGGCGCGAACCCGCCGAAGACCACGTTGTGGACCGCGCCGATCCGGGCGCAGGCCAGCATCGCGACCGCGACCTCGGGGATCATCGGCAGGTAGATGCCGACCACGTCACCGGCGGCCACACCGAGCGAAAGCAGGCCGTTCGCCAGCTTCTGCGTGTCGGCGAGCAGCTCGGCGTACGTGACGTCCCGGCGCTCGCCCTCCTCCCCGCGCCAGTGGTAGGCGACCCGCTCCCCCAGCCCGGCCGCGACATGGCGGTCCAGGCAGTTCGCCGAGACGTTGAGCTCGCCGTCGTCGAACCAGCGGTAGAACGGCGGGTTCGTGTCGTCGAGCACCCGGGTGAAAGGCCTGTCCCAGCTCAGCAGTTCCCGGGCCTTCGCCGCCCAGAACCCGACCGGATCGGCGGCCGCGGCCTGCGCGTCGGCCTGCTCGGGCTGGCGCGGGGTGAAGCCGGCCGGCGGGTCGAAGCTCTCGACCGCCAGCAACCGCGCAAGCTCCGCCTCCAGCTCACCACCGGCGGAGCCGGCACCGGCCCGGCTGGCATCGCCCGTGTCTGTCGCGGCCATGGATTTCCTCCCACAGGCGTCGGCGTGGTCAACCCCCGTGTTTCCACRGTGTATCACGACGTCCCCGGTACGTCCCAGGCCCGCACGGCCTTCGAGCGGCGAGCGGCGCACCCCGGGCGGCGGACGGTCCGGCGACGGACGAACGGAGGCGGGACGGACGTCCGACGTCCGACGTCCGACGTCCGACGTCCGACGTACCGGGGGACGCACGGTCAGGAGGCCGCCGGACCGTCAGGAGGCCGCCAGCTGCCCGGCGCGCACCCAGGTGTCCAGCAGGCCGAGGAGCTCCTCGGAGGCGAGCAGCCCGGTCCCGCTCGTCACCGTCAGGTTCGGCGCCACCCAGCCCAGCTCGTGCAGCTCACCGTGCGCCGGACGCACCGCCCGGTCCGCGGCGGACAGCATCGGCATGTCGAGCACCGAGTCACCGGCGGCGAACACCCGGGACGCACCGGCGCGGCGAGCGACCTCCGCCACCGCCGCCTGCTTGGTGAGTGGTCCCGGAACCAGGTAGACCTTGCGCCCCTGGGACGACAGCGACCACCCGGCGGCGGCCACCTCGGCGGCGACCTCGGACAGGTCCGGAATCGCCTCCCGGCTGTGCGCGACCAGGTAGACGAACAGGTCGTCGGCCACCCGGACCAGCCGGGCCCAGTCCTGCGTCCCGAGCCGTTCGGCCAGTTCGAGCACCTGGGCCAGCGGGGCGCACCCGTCGGCGAGGCGCGCGGCGATCTCGCCGGCCCACACCGGGTCGGGAACACCGTCGACGAGCAGGTGCCCGCCGTTGGCCGCGACCGCGTACCGGGGCCGCAGCCCCAGGTCGACCCGCTGGTACTGGGCGAGGGTGCGGGTGGTGACCGGGGTGAAGACCGCCGTCCGCTGCAGGTCGGCCAGCAGCCGCAGCGTCACGTCGCTGGAGAACGAGTACGCGGCGCCGTCGATCTGCTCGACCCCGGTGACCTCGGGTTCCGCGGCTCCCGGTGCCAGCCCGAAGTGCTTGCGGGAGAAGATCAGCGTCAGATCGAGATCGCAGGCGAGCAGCGCGGTGCCAGCCCCCGCGCTGTCCTGGGCGGTCATGAGGCCACCGGGCGCCAGCGCGCCGCCGGTGTGTGGAACACCGGCCCGTCACCGGACTCGGTGCGGACCGGCCGGACCAGGCCGACGCAGGAGAACGGCAGGTCCGCCATCTCCTCCACCGGAACTCCGCGCGCCTGCGCGAGCGCGAGCACGTGGGCGAGCTCGTCGAGCCGGTCGGGCGCGACCAGGATGCGCCACGGCACCCGGCGCAGCAGCACCCGGGTGGCCTCCCCGACACCGGGCTTCACCATGATCACATCCGGGATGTCGAACTGGTCCGCGATGCGCTCGACCGCGGCCCAGCCGTCCCAGGTCGGTGTGCGGTCGGCGGACCACAGCCGCGGCCACTCGCGGTCGACCTCGTCCGCGACGTCGTCGAACCAGCCGACGATCGTGTCGACGAAGTGCTGCGACAGGTCGTGCTCGGCCAGCTCCCGGTAGAACTTCGCGCCGTGGAAGTCGTCCGGGCCGATGTGCTCGGCGTTCAGGACAGTGCGGCTGACCAGGCCGCTGACGGTCGAGTTCAGGCAGGCGCTGGGGATCAGGAAGTCGTCGCGGGTGCCGAACAGCGGCACGCACCGGGCCGGGTCCGCGAGCACGGCGAGGGTGTCGTCGAGGCGCAGGTCGGGCCCGAGCCCGCGCACCGCCTCGGTCAGCACCCTCGTCATCACGCCCTTGCCGGTCCAGCCGTCGACGAACTGGACCGCCTCGGGGGCGTGCCGGTCGGTGATGTGGCGCACCGCGTTCAGGTCGAGGCCCCGGTCCTTGATGACCGAGATCGCGTAGTGCGGGACGTCGAGGCCGTGCCGGAACAGGTACCAGCGCCGCATCAGGATGCCGATCGGCGTGCCCGCCCGGGCGATCGACGCGAGCACCGGGGCCGGCTTGGTGTGCCGGACGAGCTCGGCCACGATCCCGGTGGCCAGCGCCACCCGCCGCGCCGAACGTTCCAGCGCCTGCCGGTAGATGTCCAGGTACGCGGCATCGGGCTGGTACTCGATCGGCAGGTCCTCGGAGTAGTGCCGGCCGGACTGGAAGCCCTCCTCGCGGTCCTCCGTCGGCCGTTCGAGGTTCGCGTCGCTCAGGTCGGTGAGCAGGAAGGTGACGTCCTCGGGCAGGTATGAGCCGGAACCGATCAGTGGCCGGCCGCCGGGCCCGAGGGGCTGGGAGAAGCTCATACGGCACCTTCCGCGGGGTGCCCACCGGCCGCCGGCGCGGGGCGGGGAGGCACGTGGCTGGGAATGGTCACGACGGTCACCGGTGCGCAGGCACCGAGCGCCACGACGAGGCCGTCCACGGCGGGGGCGCCGGGCACGGGCCCGCGGCCGTCCAGTGCCGCGTCGACGACGACCACGATGTCCTCGTAGCGTCCGGGTGCCACGTTGTAGACGTGGCTGACCCGGGATGGGTCGTCCGGCGCGGGGAAGGTCAGCGCCGATCGGATGGCGTACCCGTCCACGTCGAGGGGGTGCACCGGCGAGCGGGTGGTCGACTGGTAGAAGATCCGTCGTTCGGTGCGCTCCACCAGGCACTGCGCGAGGCGCATCGGCACGTACATCAGCTCCTCGGTGCCCAGGACCAGGATGTCCCCACCCGCGCTGGGGTCACCGCCGCGGGCGGCACCGATGCCGGCCAGCACCTCGTCGGCCACGGCGGGGAGCTCCGCGGTGAGCCGCTCCCGGGTGTGCTGGGACCAGCCGTGCCGCGCGCCGTCCGGCAGACCGGCGGGCCAGGGCACCGTGACCCGGGTGACCGCACCAGCCGCACCAGCCGGGTCGGCCGGGTCGGCCACACCAGCCGTGTCGGCCGGGTCGACGGAACCCGCGTCGCCGGCGGCGGCGCCACCGGTGGCGGCGCTACCGGCGGCGTCAGCGCCAGCGGCGCCGTGTGCCGAGCCGTCGACCGCGGGTCCGGGTGCCGGTTCGGGCGCAGCGGCGGTGCCGACGCTGCCGCGGATGCGGGTGGCCCGTTCGGTGACGTCCACCGGCACCGCGACCGTCGCCGCGACCAGCGAGACGACGTCGATGCGCACCCCCAGCTCGGCGGCGAGCGCCGCGAAGGCAGCCCGTGCGGCCGGTGGCCGGGCATCGACGAGCGCGGCCACCGCGTAGTCCGTCCGGGGGGCGAACGCGTGCAGGATGCGGATGGTGCCGAGCGCGGTACGCCCGGTGGACAGCTCGTCGTCGACGAGGAGCAGCCGTCCGGGCTGGGCCAGCACGTCCGGGTCCTGCGGCATGAGCCAGTGGTGGGTCGCGTGCGAATGGGACTCGACGAACTCCAGCAGCGGGGTGCTGCCCGGAACCTGCCGGCGCGTCGTGTGCAGGTAGTGGCTGTTCGGCAGTCCGTCGGCGACCGCGTGGCCCAGCGCGGTGGCGGTCTCGCAGTAACCGATGACGATCGGCACCGGCGCCGCCGCGGGCCCCGGCCCGGCCCACCGGCCCGGCTCGGGCAGCGCCCGGACCAGCGCGGCCAGGCGGGCGCCGGCGTCGAGCGCGACCTCGGGTGGCACCGGGAGATGCTTGCCGAGCACCCGGCTGACCAGCAGATGGGCGCGCCGGGGGTTACGCCGCAGCGCGAGTCCCACCAACCGGCGCAGGGCCAGCTCGTCGAGCTCGTCGGCCGGCTCGCCACCGCGGATCTCCACGCCCAGGCCCAGGGCCTCCCACAGCCAGTCCTCGTCCGCCAGGCTCGCGGCCAGGCTCGCGGCCGGGGTCTGCGCCGGCGGGTCGGCCAGGTGATCGGCCGGCTGCCCCGCCGCGCCGTTTCGGGTGCCCTCGCCGGGCATCACCGCCGTCAACGGAGTGCGTCCTGAGTGGCCGCCAGGACGTCGACGAAGGTCAGGTGCTCGCGCAGCACACCGAAGGCCCGCGCACGGCGCCGGACGGCCTCGGCCCACAACCGGTGCGGGCGAAGCTCGTTCATCTTGTTCTCATAGCTGCTGGCCCGAACCCCGCCCGCGTCGCCGGCAAGAATCACCTCCGCGTCCTCGTACTCCTCCTGGGTGACCACATGGAGCGCCTGTACCGCCGGCACATGGCTCGGATGGATCACCGTCTTGCCGATCAGGCCGTTGGCCTTGTCGAGAACGACCTCGCGAATGAGGCGGTCCAGGTCGGCCGAGACGAGCTCGGACCGGATACGCGCTCCGCGCTCGCTGCCCTCGATCAGGTCCGCTTCCTCGAACGGCGTGACTCTCAGTGCACTGACAAACAAACGCTCCGGCTGCGCGAAGTACTCCCACACCGGCCCGGTGACAACATGGTCACCGCCCCGGGCGCAGATATTCACGATGTCCGCGATGCAGTCCCGGACCACGGCGATGTCGTAGATCGTGAGGTCCCGGTCACGACGTAGCCCGAACAGCCCGGAGAGATCGGTGGCCCCCAACCGCACCGCAAGCACGTTGTCCGCGTGCTTGTCGATCAGGCGTCGCACCCCGCCCAGCGCGTCGACCCTGGTTTCCCGGAAAATGACCGACGGGCTCTCCAGCACCGGCATCGCCCACAGCGGGCGGCCGAGGATCTCCGAACCGCGCAGCACCTCCTCCAGCGCCGCCTCGCCGTTCTCGATTCCGAACTTCGGCAGCACGAAACCCGCGAGAAGCCCGCGCGCCGCCTCGCCCATTCGGGCCAGCAGGGTCGACATCTGGGTAACGGTGCGGACCCGGATGAAGAGCAGCGGCACACCATCGCCACAGGTCGGCGGATCCTCGCCGAGGTTCGCCAGGGCCGCGATCACGTTGTCCTCGGCGTCGACCACCTCGTGGTCTGCGATCGCGTCCTCCAGGCAGAGGACCATCGAGGTCACGCCGGCCGCCACCTGCCGTCGGACGTCCCTGGCCAGGCGCGGCCTGGTACCCGGGGCGTAGAGGGTCGCGCCAAGGGCGGTGGCCACCAGTCGACGGTCGTCGCCCGCGACGATCTCCTGGGGAGCGCGGTGGAACAGCGCCCCGGCGGTATCGCCGTCGAGGAAGCTGAAATGACGCAAACTGCGCGCTCCTGTCAGATCGATCCGACGGTGAGGCCGAGGGCGTGACCGCGCAGGTCGCAGGGCCTCCGGCGGGGCCTGGGGCCCGTGGCGCTGACGGTACCCCGACCTTTCACCGATCCGGGACGAAACTCCACACGACGACTGGGTGGACAACTCCTTGTCCGACGGCAAACGGGCCGCCGCCCCATGACAGGAGGCGACGGCCCGTTTCACCGACACGTCGTTGTTGCCCACCGGGCGGAGCCGGTGGTGCACACCCCAAACCGCTCCGGACCGCTCCGATCAGATCCAGTCAGAGATCCGGTCACCCACCGTGGATCCGCTCGCACCCGCCGGTGTGATCCGACCAGATCACGCGGAGCCGAACAACTTCCGATAGAGGGCGCCGGCCTTCGGGTTCTGACCACCGTTCTGAATGGTCGAGCAGACGTTCCCGGGAGCGGCGTCATGGAAGTACGCCTCGTACGCCATCACATCGGCGTTCGCCTTGAACGTGTCGTACATCTTCTGAATGTAGAAGGGGTTGTCGCCGCCACCGCCGCGGCTGCACGAGGCGACACCCCACTCCCCGACGCCGACCTTCTTGCCGTGCTCACGGGCGAAGTTGATGAGATAGCACAGACCGTTCGGCGTGTTGCACTGCTTGTTCCACTCCGCCTCGGTCCTGGAGGCCGGGAACCAGTCGTAGGAGTCGATGCCCACATAGTCGACGTACTCGTCCCCGGGGTAGGCGGCCCACGGAGTCCCGGTCTTGGGCACCGGCGAGGCATGCGCGTTGAACGTCCAGTCGATCTTCACTTCCGGATCCGTGGACCGGATGGCCGTGGAGATCTTGCGGAAACAGTCACGGAACTCGGTGCCCGCGTTGTCCGCATGCCAGTACATGAAGGTCCCGTTGAACTCCCACCCGATCCGGACGATGGAAGCGGCCCGACCGTTGTTCTTCAGGAAGGTGCCGAACGTCTTCCAGTACTTGTCGTATTCACCCCGGGCACACGCCGCGTTGTTGCCCTGCCCCTTCGGGAAGGTCGGCTGGCTGATGATCAACGTGCCCTGGAAGCCCTTGTACAGGTCCAGCGGCCAGCGCGGCTCGACCATCGCGGACCAACCCTTGCTCCGGACGGTGAAGACATGCGCCACGTCGTTCGCCCGACCGCGCCAGTTCCCGAAGGACAGCACCTGCGCCAGGATGTGCGACGGGTAGACACCCGACATCCAGGGCAGGCCGGAGAGCTTCCCGGGCGTGGCGGGCGTCGACCCGGTACGCGCCGACGGGCTCGGCGCCGCGCCGGTGGACGGCGCCGGCGTCGCGGCCGGCTCGGCGGTCGGCGACTCCGCCGTCGCGGTGCCCGGCGTCTCGGCCGCCGGTGCGGTCAGCTCCGCGTCGACGACGTCGAGAGTGCCGCTCACCTCCAGCGCGTCCTGCCTGGCGGTCACCGTCACCCGGCCGGAGAAGCCGGCAGGCACCTGGAACCCGAGAATGAAGCGGCCGTCCGTACCAGGCTGAGCCGTCGCGGAGCCGCCGAGCTCGGCGGTGGCGGCGGTGACGGCGACCTCCCGACCGGGGCTGAACCCGCGCCCCCCGACCAGCACGATGTCACCGTCGAAGAGCACGACCGTGAGACTCGACTGGCCGGCGGTGTCCGTGTTCGCCGTCATGCCGGTCACCGGTACCGGACGGGCATCCACCGCGCCGGCCGAGCTGGCCGGGCTCGGGGAGGCGCTCGCCGCGGTACCAGCCGCGCCGGCCGGCACCGGGGCGACCAGCCCCAACGGCAACAGCAGGGCGGTCGCGACCAGCAGCCCCAGCCGCGCCCCGCGGCCGGACCCGTGCCGCCGAGGGCCTGGTCGACGAAACCGCGGGGTGTTCTCGGAATTCCGGCGCAAGCCGGTTCGGGATGAGCGGTCGACCTGAGGGGTCGGTCGGCCGCCGGATGTCAGGGCCATGCTCGCGCGCCGCCTTTCGGTCGTGGCGTGGATCATCGGCGGACAAACGGCGCCCGGCACACGCGGCAGACCCGATCACAGGTCAACCCACGGCTCGTCCCCTCCGGGCCACCACCGCCGTGGCGAGATCCCAGCGCGCCGCATCGGTGCCAGAGCCGACCGCGTCCGACGGATTCTCCGGCTACACCGGCCGGATCACGGATGAATCCGGCCATACTCCGTATGAGTGATTGGGCTCATCGTAAGGGACTAACCAGAACGGGGGTGGTCCTACCGGAAAATATCTGGCGCGACGAAAGAAAAACTTGAGATCATCCGCAGCACAATCACCGTCGGTTTAAGTAACGGATACACAACGGTGTGGATGATGTCCGCGCCGCGGTCCACCCGATCAACAACGGGAGAAATTCGTCGCGGTTCGACCGAGACGCAGCCGCCGAACCGCGAATGTGCTTTGATGCGCGACCTACCCGGAGCCGGTAGGCGATGTCAGCGGATGACGAGCTGGACGTCCTCGGGATGGTCGACCCACAGCGGCGGCCCGTCCGGCGTCACCACCGGGAGAAGGCGGATACCCCACGGAAGCTGCGCGCCTTCGAGCGTGACCTCCATCGTCCACGAACCCGCCTCCGACGCCGCCTGCATCTCCGCGAGAACCTGCCCCTCGGCCGGCGTCGTGGGGGGTTCCTCCCCGGGGCGGGCGACGAGCACGAGTCGAGGGACCGGCCCGGTGGACCGCACCTGTACCCGCAGCGTCCGGCGCCGCCAGCCCGCCTTCGCCACGGTGTACGACACCGAGGTCAGCCCACTCAGATCCGGTATGACCACCTGCCCGGTGGGCGAGCTGGGCAGGGGGGCCGCCGCGGCGTCGGCCGGCACGTCAGGCCGCCATTCCGGCGGCGTCGCACCCGGCCTGCCCTGGTGCGGCCCGGCGTCACCGCCCGCGCCCGAGATCTCGGTGACCGGCATGTCGACGGTCGCCGGACCGGGCATACCAACCGTCGCCGGCCCAGGCATGCCGACCGTTTCCGGCCCAGGCATACCAACCGTCGCCGGACCGGGCATGCCCGCCGTCGCCGGACCGGGCATACCAACCGTCGCGGGTCCAGGCATGCCCGCCGTCGCCGGACCGGGCATACCAACCGTCGCGGGTCCAGGCATGCCCGCCGTCGCCGGACCGGGCATACCAACCGTCGGCGGCCCGGCCGGTACCCGGTACGCACCCGTAGCCGGCGCGACACCGGCGAGATCCGCGTCCACCCGCGCCGCCGCCATCAGGGGCTCGGCGGGGTGCGGTATGCCCGGAACCCCGCTCGGAGCGGATCTACGCGGCTCGATCAGCGCTGTCGCCGGTGATGGCACCGGAGCCTGCATCGGCATCGGCATCGGCGATGCCGATGCCGTCGGGGTCGGGGTCGGCGCCGGGGTGACGTCGATGACCACCGGTTGGGTGCCCGGCGAGACGGCTGGCAGCGGGGCGCGGCCGATCGGTGGGGAGGCGGCCCGGCCGGAGGAATGATCGATCGGCGACAACGGCGGCATCGGGGACATCGGCGGAGCGGGCGCGGCCGGCGGCCCGACCGGGGGCGCGGCCAGTCGGTGCCGGACCGACCGCCCGATGATGCCGATCTCACCGACGACCGTGACCGGCACGTAGATCAGTTCACTCGCCCCGTGGTCACGTTGGACAGCGGCGTCCCGCAGCTGGCCGTGCCGGCTCGCGCCGACCAGCCGCAGCGGCGGAAGCAGTTCGGCCAGCGGTACTTCCGTGCCCTCCGGTCCCAGCAGCGCCAACGGCCCGGAACCCACACCGGCGATCGTCGGGCCAACGCCCGGCACACCCGACACGCCGATCCCGCCCGACACGCCGATCACACCCGCGGCGCCAGCCGCGGCATCGACCGGTACGGCGACCGCGTACACCCGCACCTGCGCACCGGTCCGGGCGGTCCAGCGCAACGCGATCTGGTCGTGCTCGGCGCCGGCCAGCAGATCGGTCACCGGCCGCGGGCGGGTGACCACCCCGAACTCCGCCTGCGCGCCCGCCGTGCGGGCGGCGTTGCCGTCGACGTCCACGTACTCGACGAACGCGCGGTAGTGGTAGCCCACGCCCGGCAGCACGTCCGGGTCCAGGAAGCTGCTGCCGGTGACCCGGGCCCGACGGGGCGGCGTGGTGACGGTGGACTCCGGGTCGACCATCCGCTCGATCGTCACGGTGTCCGCCGGCCCGCTCGGCCGCCAGGTCAGACGGACGCCGGTCGGGGTCGCCTCGGCCCGCAGGTCGGCGATGTCACGCACGGCGATGAGCGGCGCGGTGCTCACCGGTCTGGACTGCCGTTCCCCGGACAGCGCCGTCACCTCGTGGCGCACCGTTCGCCACGCCGGTGCGCCGGAGTCGGCGAGCTCGGTGGCGCCGGTCGTGCCCAGCGCCCGCCGGCCGACCTGGCCCGAGCTCGGGTCGACGACGATCCGCTCCACCCGGTAGCTGACCGGCCCGGCGGACGCGGACGGCCGCCATCGCAGCAGGACGGCGTCGTCCGCCAGCACGGAGGTCAGGTCGGTCGGCGGCTGCAGCGGCAGCGCCGCCAGCGCGGCCAGCGCGTCCTGGCTGTCCGCCGCGGTGGCCAGCACCGCGACGAGCGCCGCCTCCTGCTGGTCCGACGGCAGGGCCCGCGCGGCCTCGACCCGGCGCCGGATCACCGCCTGCTCCGCGGTCAGCTCCCCGAGCACCTCGGCCGGCAGGCGGCCGTCCGGCCCGGGGACGTCGGCGGCGCGGGCCACCAGCCAGCGGGCGCGTTCGACCGCCGCGACCGGGCGCAGGGTGGCACGTTCCTCGGCGAGGGCGCGCCAGCCCGCCTCGGTCGCCGCGAGCGCGGCCCTCACCAGGGAGTCCAGTTCGTCCGCCGCCTGGGCCGCGCTGTTGCCGGCGGCCGGTCCGGCCGCGGCCAGCGCCGCGCGGACCCGGCTCAGACCGTCCCGGGCGGCCCGGGGCCGGCCGTCCTCCAGCGCCTGCCGAACGACGGTCAGCGCGTCACCGGCGGCTCTGACCTGGCGCAGGCTGTACCCGCATCGCCGGCAGGTCACGGCCGCCGCCTCGGTGAGCGAGCCGCAGGCCGGGCAGTCGGTGTACAGCTGCGTGTCGCAGTACCGGCAGGTCGTGGACCCGCCGACCGGCTCGGGACGCCCGCAGCCGGGGCACAGCACGTAGTCGACGGCGCCGCCGGTGCTCACGGCGGCGCCGAGGTCGCGGGCGATGCCGATGATGACGCTTTTCACCTGCTCGGTGCCGAGGCCACGGCCCGCGGCCAGCGCCGCCCGGACCAGCCCCTCGTAGGCGACCGCGGTCAGCTCCCCGTCGAGTACGACGTGCTCCTCGACGGCCGGCCGAAGCTCGTCCGCGACGTCGGCCGACAGGCCGGCGGTGTAGGGGGCGGGGTCGCTTTCGATCAGCCGGGATCGCACCATCGCGAGCAGGTCGGCCGTGAGGGTCTTCTCCCGGTCGTGCGGGCGGCGGGCGTTGCCGGCGGCAACCGACTCCCAGGCGGCCCGGATCCGCTGGGGCCCGGCGTCCGGCGCCACCCCCAGGAAGTCCCACAGCGAGGCGGTGCCGACCAGGTCGCCGCCGCGCAGCACCCGAAGGTCCTCGAGGCGTTGCCGGATCTGGCTGCGGACCTCGGGGGCCAGCGGCGCGGCCCCGCCCTGGTCGCCGTCGGGAAGGACCTTCTCCCGGGCCAGCCGGGCGTCGAACTCCGGGTCGCTGACGCCGGCGGCGGTGGCGAGGCGGCGCAGGCCCGCGATCCGGGATGCCGGGATACCACCAAAACGATCACGAAGCGTGACGAGGTATCCGTCGAGCTTGGCGAGCCGCTCGACGTCGCCGCTGCGCCGCGCGTCGAGCACCCGGGCCTGCAGGCGGATCCGGAGGTCACCGTCCAGCAGCGGCGCCTCCCATTCGCCACGCCGCCGGACGAGCTCGGTCGCGAGCGCCGCGTACTTCGCCGAGTTGCGTTCGCGCTGAAGGAAGGCGACCACCCGGGCGAGCTGCGCGGCCACCTCCGAGTCGGTGTGCTCGCGCCGAGGATCGAGGTCCGCGATCAGGAAGGGGTCGGCGGTGTCGACCGGCGTCCGGGCGCGCAGCGCAGCCAGCACCCGTCGCCGGTAGCCGCTGCCGTCGAATGCCGCGCTCACCGCTCCACCCTCGTTCCGCCGCCGCCCGCAGGCTCTGGCCTTGCCCCTTCACCGACGAGCGTACGGATCCCGGCCCGGTCGGCGGTCACGGTGGTGCTCATCTCCACTGTTCCACCGTCACCTGGCCGCCGCGGGTGCGGTCAGTCCCGCTGTTTGAGGAGACTGACCTTCGCCGACTCCTCCGTCTTCATGCTCTCGCTGCCGACCCCGGCCGTGACCCGGAGCACCAGCGGCTCGGACGCCCCGACATGGGTCGCGGTGACCTTGATGGTCTGGTCACGCCCCATCTCGAAGCTGACCTCGACCGGGGTGCCCCGCGGGTGGCCGGCCGGGATGCCGCTGATGGCGCCGGCCACGATCACCTTGTTGTCCTCGATCCGGGTCGACTCGACCCCGGTGCCCTGTTCGAAGACCCGGATGTCGACCTCGGCCTGGTCGTCGGAGATCGTGTAGAAGGTGCGCTTCACCTCGATCGGCAGGGCGTCGTTCTGGTGGGCCAGGAACGCGGCGACGGCCGAGCCGCGGTCCTCCGCGAAGATCCCGAAGCCGCGGGACGTGACGTCCGTCACCCGGGTGCGAACCAGATCGACCACCGAGGACGTCGTCAGCCCGGCGGCGGACGCGCTCGCCGCCGCGGCGGCCTCGAGGTCACCGGTCGCGGCGGCGTCGAGGGACTGGTCGGGGCGCAGCTTCCCGCTGGCCACGAGCTCCTCGCGGACCTCACGCTCCAGCGCCTTCTTCTGCCCGTAGACCGCGGCGCCCTTGGCCACGGCGAGGTCCGGGTCGGCGAGCCGGCAGGTGAGGCCGAACGCCTCGCCGAGGCGGCGGGACACCGCCGGCAGCTTGCTCATCCCTCCGACGAGAAGGCACAGGTCGATGGTGTCGACGCCCTTCTCCTTCGCCCGCTGCAGGACGGAGCCGGTGAGGTCGACCGTGCGCTGCAGCAGCGGCGCGGTGATCTCCTCGAGCGTCGCGCGGGTGAATGTCACGCTGCACCGCTTGYCGCCGTGCACCACCAGGACGTCCACGCTCTCCCGGCCGGACAGCGCGAGCTTGGCGTCCTCGGCCGCGGTGAGCAGCTCCTGCTCGTCGTAGACGTCGTCGAGGGGGTCACCGGCGTCCGGCTGCTCCTGGACGAACTTCTGCGCGAGGTAGCGGACGATCTCGTTGTCCCAGTCGGCGCCGCCCAGCTCGTGGTCGCCGTCGGTGGCGACGACCGTGATGTCGTTGCCGTCGAGGCGGATCACCGTCGTGTCGAAGGTGCCACCGCCCAGGTCGTAGACGAGCACGGTCGAGGCGGACTGGCCGTCCTGGGCGAACCCGTAGGCGAACGCGGCGGCGGTCGGCTCGTTGATGATGTCGACCACGTTGAGGCCGGCGAGCTCCCCGGCGAGCTTGGTCGCCTTGCGCTCCTCGTCACCGAAGTAGGCCGGGACGGTGATCACCACATCGGTGACCGGCGTTCCGGTCGCCCGCTGCGCGTCCGCGGCGAGGGCCTTGAGCACCAGGCTCGACACCGAGGCGGCGCTGTACTCGACGTCGTGTGCCACGAACCGCCAGTCCGAGGCGCCCATGTGCCGCTTGACCAGCCGGGCGACGTCGTCGRGACGGATCCGGGACTGGCGCTTGGCCTGCGTGCCGACGACGAAGGAGCCCGCGGGCCCACCGTCTCCCGCGGCACCGCTCTCGTCGAAGAGGACCACCGACGGCGTGGTGGGCTGCGACTCGATGTTGCGGATCACATCCGGGCGGCCGTATTCGTCGACCTGGGCGATACATGAGTAGGTGGTGCCCAGGTCAATTCCGAACACCTTGGTGCCTGCCACCGTCTGATCTTCCCTTCCACTGACGACTGCTGCCACCGACACCCCCGCGACCGGCGACGCGACACCCCACCGACGGGCCATCCGGGCCATACCGCCGGCCTCGCCGCCGACGATGCTCGAAGTCGGCCTCTGCCTCATGATGATGACGGGGTGGCCAACCGCCGCTGACGGCGGCCGTCCCGCCGAGTGCGGCAGGCTGCCTCCGATGCCTCGGCACGATGTGCGCAGTCACCCTGCGCCGGGCGCGCCCAGGCACCCGGGGGCGGTGCGCTCAGGCTCCCCGGCCCGGTGCTCAGGCCCCTCGGCGCGGTGCGCCCAGCGTGCTCGGCGCCGTGCGGTCAGCGTGCTCGGCGCCGTGCGGTCAGCGCGCTCGGCGCCCTCGATACACCTCGGTCTCCGCCGGGCGGACGACCGTCGACTCACCGCGGACGAAGCCGGGACGGACCGTCCGCGCGACGCTTCCCTCCAGCGCCGGGTCGTCCGTCTCGACCCGACGGACGCCCAGGAACCGCCCCGGATCGAACGCGTCACCGACCTCCGGCGAGAACGGGCGGACGTCGGCGGCCAGGTCCAGCACCTGAAGCAGCTGCTTGCGCAGTATCCCGGCGACGCTCTGGCTGTCGTCCCCGCCGAGGCTGCTCATCTGGTCGTAGAGGCGAACGAGGCCACGCAGCAGCGGTGCGATCGCCTCGTTCAGCTCACCGCCGCGCAGGCGCCCGTTCTCCGCGTGGAGGCGATCGACGAGCTCCGCGTCGTGCCTGCGCAGCCGGACGAGCTCGTCCACCCGCTCGGTCAGACGTTCCAGCGCCTCGATGGTCCGCTCCCTGTCCGCCGGACCGCCGTGGTTCGCCCCGCCCACGGCGACCGCGGTGTCCGTCCCGTCGGCGTGGCCAGCCGGGCCACCGCCGGCTCCGCTGGCGTCCTCGGAGGCCCCGCTGCCGCCCGCCGCAACCCAGGGCTGGCCCGCGCCGTCCGCGGGCCCGTGCCCGAGCCCGGGCAGCGCCGGGGCCGGCAGATCCGGCGGGTTCGCCGCGGACGGATCGAAGGTGCCCGGCGCGGTGCCGGCATCCGGGCCAGGAGCCGGCGCCCCGAGTGGACCGCCGCCCGCGCTGGTACCACTGCTGCCTACGGCTGAACCGCTGCCTGTGCCGGGACCACTGACCACACCGGGACCATTGCCCACGCTGACCTCGTCTGGTGGGACCGCCGCGGCGAAATCGCCGACGAGCGGAGCCTCCACTGCCGGCTCCGCCACGGCACCGGCAGCCTCGGCGGCGGACGACACCACCACCCCGTGCATCGGAGCGGCGCCGGTCGTCGGGGCCGCCGGCGGGAAGTAGCCGGACGGCAGGGCCGGATCGTGCCCCAGGTCCGAACCGGTGCCCGGAGCGACGTCGACGTCGACGGCATCGGCGGCGCTGGCTGCCCTGTCCCGGGTTCGGGCGCTGCCGCCGAGGATCTCGTAGTCCAGCAGGTCGAACTCGTCGCCGCCGGCGGGGTGAGGGGTCCGGCGCCGGTCCTGCGTGAGGTCGGTCGGCTGGGTGGGCGGTGACGCGGGCTCGCCAAGGCCCGGTTCGCCGCGGCGAAAGAAGTCGATCTTCTGCGCGGGCATCGGCGGGAGATCGCCGGTGCTGCCGCCCCCCGCCCCGCGTTCCGCCGCCCGGCCCTGCGCGGGACCGCCACCGTGCTCGTGAAGCCCACCGTGCTCGTGAAGCCCACCGTGCCCGCCCCGCTCGCCGAGCCCGCTCTGCTCCCCGGGCTCTCCATGCCCCCCGAGATCACCGGGCACCGCGGCGGTCCTCGGAAGCCTCGCGGTGAACGATGCGCCGAACGCGCCGGGCGGGATCACCGACCGGGGCGCTCGCCCCGGGCCGGAGTCGACCGGCGCCTCGTGGCCACCTGCCGGGTCCTGCTCGTGGGCGCCACGGTGGGGAACGTCGTCGGAGTAGGGCAGCCCACCCGCGTACTCCGCCGGCCTGCCGCCGTACGGCTCACCCTCGGCGTAGTCCTCATAGCTGCCCGTGCCGCCATAACCGCCGGTGCCGTCGTAACCGCTGGTGCCGTCGTAACCGCCGGTGCCGTCGTAACCGCCGGTGCCGTCGTAACCGCCGGTGCCGTCGTAACCGCCGGTGCCGTCGTAGCCGTCGGCACCCTCGGCGTCGCCGCGCCAGTCGGCCCGCTCGTATCCGCCGGTGCTTCCGCGTCCATCGGTCCCAGGGGTGCCGTAGCCGCCGGCAGCCGTGTGACCACCGGAACGCTCGTAACCACCGGAACGCTCGTAAGAGCCGGAGCGGTCGTAAGAGCCGGAACGGTCGTAGCCACCGGTGCCCTCGTAGCCACCGGGACCGTCGAACCCGGCCGCCTCCCGGTAACCGGCGTATCGGTCGGCCGAGCCGTACCTGTCGGTGGCGGAATGCCTTGCGCTGGCAGGGTTCCTGTCGCTGGCAGGGTGCCGGTCGGTGACGAGGTGCCCGTCGGCCGACGGTTCCGCCCGCTCGTAGCCGGCGGCCGGGTAGCCGCCGTCGTCGTCGTGACCGGACGGGTGGTCCGCCTCCGGATCGCCGGCCCCACGGTCCGGCGGGCCGTACCCGGCACGCTCGTAGCTTTCCGACGCGAACACCGACCCCCGGCCGCCGCGTGCGCTCGCGGCCGGTCCGTTGCGTGCCGGGTAGCTCGGCGCCCGGCGCCCGACGGGCGCCGGTGCCACCTGGCCGTGGCGGCCGTAACCACCACGGCCCGGGTCCGTGCTGTCCTCAGCCTCGTACCAGGACGGCCCGCGACCCGACTCGTCCACCGCGGACCGGTCAGAGTCCACCTCCGCCGATGGCTCCGGCGGGTCCGCCGGCCCAGCGGCCTCCGGGGTCGGGTCGGGCGCGAACCAGCGGTACCCGCCGGCCTGCTGCCCGCCGGAGCCACTGGCGGCGGTGCCCGGTTCACCCGGGCCGGACGACCCCGTGCGCGAGGAACGGCGTGGCTGGAACATCGAGTAACGCCCTTCCCCGGCGGGTGGTGGCACTGGACGGATCATCTACAAGGCTCCCGGTCAGGGCTGACGCCGGGCCGGTGTCCCCACCCGGCCGTCGTCCGTGCGCCTCGGTCACCGCGCCTCGGTCACCGCGTCGCGTCGCTGCGCCTGTCGATGCGCACAGCCTGCCCGGTTACGACGATCCTCTCAACTCCCCCCGTGTCCCGACATTCCGGTCACTTCCGGCCGGCGGTCCAGTTCAGGCCCCACCCGTAGGCGGTGTCCAGCTCCCGGTGGCCGCCGACGTAGCGGACCTCGCGGCTGACGGTGAAGTCGTTGCCGGTGTTCGTGAGCAGGGCGATCGCGCACATGCGGGAACCACCCGCCTTCTCGTCCAGGTGCACCTCGATCGGCGCGCCCTGCGCCGGGGTCAGCGTCACGACCGCGTTCGCCTGGTCGAAGGAGGCCACGCCCTCGTAGATGAAGGCGAACACCAGCAGCCGCCGGATCTCCCCGATCCGAGCCAGGTTGACGTGGAGGTTCTCGCCGCCCGCCGTCGCGCCGGTGCGGTCGTCGGCGTCGAGCTGGACGTAGGGCGGGTTGTCGAAGGACCCGAAGGCGTTGCCCAGCGCCTGCACGACACCGCGCCGTCCGTCCGCCAGCTCGAACAGGCAGGCCAGGTCGAGGTCGATCCCGCCGCCCGCCGCGCTGAGCACCCGCTTGAGGAAGCCGCCCTTGGCCGCGCCCGAACCCGCCCCGTTCTGGGACCAGTTGAGATTGACGTGAAGCCGGCCGCCGCCGCCCTGCTTGCTCAGCGAGACGGTCGGCGCCGACTTGGTGAGGGTGACCTTGCTCAGCGACACCGGCGCTCCGGCCGGCGGCGCCGCTGGTCGCTTGCTGTAGTCGATGCCCATGGTCCGCTCCTTCGCGGTTGGTGGGTTTCCATCAATGGCGGCGGTCGATGACCGCCCTTTTCCATCTCATTTGCCACGGTCAGGTTTGCCGCGAGTCCGAGTCGACGACGGAAAAGGCTCGCCGAATGACCGCCGCCAGCCGGGTGTCCGTCCGTCAGCTGGAGGTTCCGACGGGCGAGGCCTTGTCGCCGCCACCGCCCAGGCCACCGGAGTCGACCGCGCCGTCGGAGTCCTGGCCGTCCGGGCCCGTGCCACCGGCACCGGACTCGATCTCGGCCGCCTTCCGCTCCTTCGCCCGGAAACGGATGGACGACAGCAGTGCCAGTCCGATGAACGCGACGCCGATCAGCCCGGTGACGACCTCGTGAACCTCGGTCTCGATGGAGACCGCGAGGATCACGGCCAGCGCGCCGATCGCATAGTGCGCACCGTGCTCGAGGAAGACGTACTCGCTCAGCGTCCCGCGCCGGACCAGATACACCGTGGTGGACCGGATGTACATGGCGCCGATACCGAGACCGGTCGCGATGATGAAGATGTTCTGCGAAATCGCGAACGCACCGACGACACCGTCGAACGAGAACGAGGCGTCGATCACTTCCAGGTAGAGGAAGAGGAAGAAGGCGGCCCGGCCGGTCGCGAGAACCAGATCCGGTGTGCCGGTCCGGCGCTCCGCCGATGCGGAGCCCGTCGCCTGCGCCGACGTGCTCTCGTCCTCGTCCTCGTCCTCGTCCGCGCCGATTCCCCGAGCTTCGAAGAACTCGCCGAGCCCGCGCACACCCAGGTACGTGGCGAGGCCGGCGACACCGGCCGTCAGCACCTGCTGAGTGTGATCACCCGAGAAGGCCTCGGCGACGACCAGCAGGGCGACGAGCCCCGTCACGACGGACAGGACGTCGAGCTGGCCGGCACGGCGCAGCGGCTCCTCCAGCCACCGGAGCCACTGGATGTCGCGTTCGGGGTCGAACATGAAGTCCAGGAAGATCATGAACAGGAAGATCCCGCCGAAGGCCGCGATCGAGGGGTGCGCCTCGTGCAGCCGCGCCGCGTATTCGGCCTCGTCGTTGAGCGCGAGATCGAATACGTCCATCGGGCTCAGGTGTGCGGTCAGGGCCACGATCACGATCGGGAACAGCAGCCGCATCCCGAAGACCGCGATGATGACGCCGAGGCTCAGGAAGAGCCGCTGCCAGACCTCGCTCATCCGCCGCAGGATCGTCGCGTTGATCACGGCGTTGTCGAAGGACAGGCTGATCTCCAGGACGGCGAGGATCGCCACGATCGCCGCGGCGTCCCCGCCGCCGATCACCCCGGCGGCCGCGATCCCGATCGCAGTGATCGCGAACGACCAGCCGAATATCCGAAGTACGTGCACTTTTTGCGAACACCTCCCGGACCGACTCACTATGCTCCGACAGGCATTCGCGGGCGGGAACCGCGGTCCGTACCGGTCCCGCCACTCATAACATCACCGCGTTGTCACCGGACGTTGCGTCCGGTTCACCGGGCCGGGCCGATGCGGTTGAGCGCATCGTATTCAGCCGGAGCCCGGCTGGCACTACCAAAATCTGACGAAACACCGACCTTGACGCCGGCCGCGGCTGGGGGAAACCTCACAGAAGCCCTGGAAATGATCCCGCCGGGCGCCAGCCCTGATCCCGCCGGTCGACGGGATCAGGACCACCGGCTCGGGCCACCCCGGGTGTGGACCCCCACCGGAGGAGTGGCCGTTCGGGCCGACCGCTCAGACGTTGACGCTCAGACGTTGACGCCGTAGTCGCGGGCGATGYCGGCGAGACCAGAGGCGTAACCCTGCCCAACCGCGCGGAACTTCCATTCCGCTCCGTGCCGGTAGACCTCACCGAAAACCATCGCGGTCTCGGTCGAGGCGTCCTCGGTCAGGTCGTAGCGCGCGATCTCGGCCTGGTTCGCCGCGTTGACGACCCGGATGAACGCGTTGCGCACCTGGCCGAAGCTCTGCGACCGGTTGTCCGCGTCGTAGATCGAGACCGGGAAGACAATCTTGTCGATCTCGGCCGGCAGGCCGGCGAGGTTGAGGTTGATCTTCTCGTCGTCGCCCTCGCCCTCACCCGTGAGGTTGTCGCCCTGGTGCTCGATCGCACCGTCCGGGCTCTTCAGGTTGTTGAAGAAGACGAAGTGCCCGTCCGACACGACCTTTCCGTCGGGCCGGCAGGCGATCGCGCTGGCGTCCAGGTCGAAGTCGTCACCTGTGGTCGTCCGGACGTCCCAGCCCAGACCGATGACGACGTTGGTGAGACCGGGCGCCTCCTTGGTCAGCGACACGTTGCCGCCCTTGCTGAGGCTGACTCCCACTGCTCCTCCAGATTCGATGTTCAGGTTCGATGGTTCAGGTCCGATGTTCTGGTTCGACGTACCGCACGTTCGTCAGGCCGAGGTCCACCGACCCGCCGATGCCACGCCCGCCCCACACGCTCGTCCCACGCGCGCCCCCGCGCCCCGGCCGGGAACAGCCACGCCGGCAGACGCGCCGGGCCGGTCGGGGACCGGCCACACCACCCAGGGGTACGGGCGGCGGCAGCCTACTGCGTCACACATCACGCCCAAGGCCGCCCACGGGACCGGAGTGTCCGCCCACCAGCCTCGCGAGCCCCGGATGCCCACCGCTGTCACAGAGCCGCCCACGGGCGCCACCCGGGCACCGGTAAGCCGACTACGGGGCACCCGCCCCACGGCCGCGCGCAGCCCCACCGGCGTGCGACCGCCACGGCGGCCGGCCCGGGCACCCGCGAGGGAGACGGGCGACACGGACGTATCCCCCGCTCGGCGCGGGCCGGCGACGCCTCGCCTGTCCGGTGTCACGCGTCCCCTGTCCGGTGCGGTGGTCGATGGGAGTTCGTGTTCAGCGGTCCCGCGGCGAACACTTCTGTGCCCAGCGAGACGAACGACGGCTCGGTGTAGTTCCCGGATCGCCGAGCCTGCCACCACTTATGGCGCACCGATGCCGGAAGGTCTGTCACCCATCCGACACACCGTCACAACCGCGACGTGACACCCGCCGCCCCGGGCACACGCCGTCAGAAATACCCGCGACACAGCTCGAGGCCCACCCGGGACGAACCCGCCACCAACCCCCACGGATCACACCAGCGGATCAACGCGGACAATATCCCCGACGGAAGGTTAACGATCTGAGCAAGCCGGGAACATCGGTCAGGACCGTGGCCATCGGGACAGCACAACCAGGCACACCACGACCGCAACACAGACCCATCCGGTGGTTGCACGCAGTTCACGTGGCGGTGCCATCGAACGCCATGTACAGGGTCGACCATTGAGTCGTGGTTCGTCTGGATAAGGTCCCCATGATGATCGGACGTTCAGTAGGCCGGGTTGTCATCTCCGACGTGCGCCCGGTCGTCTCCTGTGGCCAGTGGCCGTCGCGGGCGGTGGAGGGGGAAACCCTCACCGTCAGCGCGACGATCTTCCGTGAGGGTCATGACCTCATCGGAGCAAATGTCGTTCTTTCCGGTCCCGACGGTCAGGGTGCCCCGTTCACCCGCTTGAAACTGACCGGCGCGGGCACGGACCGTTATGAGGCCGACCTCGTCATGGGGCGCGCGGGCCTGTGGGGCTTTCGCGTCGAGGCCTGGGCCGATCCGGTCGCCACCTGGCGGCACGGCATCGAGCTCAAGGTCGGCGCCGGCCAGACCACCGACGAGCTCGCCGTCGACTTCGAGGACGGCGCACGGCTGTTCCTTCGGGCGTTGCCGGGCCTGCCGGAGCCCCGGCGAGCCGAGCTCGCGCACGCGGTGGCGGTGCTGCGCGATGACCAGGTCACCGATCCGCACGCCCGCATCGCCCCGGCCTGCGCGCCGGAGCTGGCCGCGCTGCTCGACGCTCACCCACTTCGCGAGCTGGTCACCCGCTCCCCCCTGCACCGCGTGTGGGTTGACCGGCCGCGTGCCCTGTACGGCAGCTGGTACGAGATGTTTCCGCGCTCGGAGGGTGCGAGCCTCGACCCGCCGCGCTCGGGAACCTTCCTCTCCGCCACGGAACGGCTGCCGGGCATCGCCGCGATGGGCTTCGATGTGGTCTACCTGCCGCCAATCCATCCCATTGGCGAGGTCAACCGCAAGGGCCCGAACAACACGCTGGTGACGGGGCCGGATGACCCGGGTTCGCCGTGGGCCATCGGCAGCGTGCACGGCGGCCATGACGCAGTGCACCCTGACCTGGGGACATTGGACGATTTCGACCTCTTCGTCGCACGGGCGCGTTCCCTCGGCATGGAGATCGCACTCGACCTCGCACTGCAGTGCGCGCCGGACCATCCCTGGGCCAAGCACCATCCGGAATGGTTCGTGGTCCGCAGCGACGGATCGATCGCCTACGCGGAGAATCCGCCGAAGAAGTATCAGGATATTTATCCACTGAACTTTGATGCCGATCCGATCGGCATCTACCACGAGATCCTCCGCGTGGTCCGGTTCTGGACGGCGCGAGGCGTGCGGATCTTCCGTGTCGACAACCCGCACACCAAGCCGGTCGAGTTCTGGGAATGGCTCATCGGCCAGGTCAAGGCCACCGAGCCGGACGTGCTGTTCCTCGCCGAGGCGTTCACCCGGCCGGCGATGATGCACACCCTGGCCAAGGTCGGCTTCACCCAGTCCTACACGTACTTCACCTGGCGCAACGAACGCTGGGATCTGGAGGAGTACGCCCAGGAGCTGGTCGAGTCGGCGCATTACATGCGGCCCAACTTCTTCGTCAACACGCCGGACATCCTGCCGGAGTACCTCCAGCGCGGCGGGCCCGCCGCGTTCCGGATCCGGGCCGTCCTGGCGGCGATGCTCTCCCCGACCTGGGGCGTGTACGCGGGGTACGAGCTGTTCGAGAACACCCCCGTGCGGCCGGGCAGCGAGGAGTACCTCGACTCGGAGAAGTACCAGTACCGGCCGCGCGACTGGGCCGGTGCCGAGCGGGCCGGGACGAGCCTGGCGCCCTACCTCACCCGTCTCAACCAGATCCGCCGTGACCATCCGGCCCTGCACTGGCTGCGCAACCTGAGCCTGCACCAGTCGGACGCACCCGAGATCATGGCCTTCTCCAAGCGGCTCGCTGACGAGGACCGGATGGACGAGGACGTCGTGATCGTCGTCGTCAACCTCGATCCGCACATGGCGCGGGAGACCACGGTGCGCCTGGACATGCCCGCCCTCGGGTTCGACTGGGGCGACACCTTCACGGTCCACGACGAGTTCACCGGTGCGTCCTACCAGTGGGGCCGGGACAACTACGTGCGCCTGGACCCGAGCGAGCCCGCCCACGTCCTGACCGTACGGCGCAGCTCATGAGCGGCTCGGAACCGTTCGCCGAGGAGGCGCTGCGGGAGACGGCGGCCGCGGGCGGCGAGGCCGAGTCCCCCCGCGACCCGCAGTGGTTCAAGCGCGCGGTGTTCTACGAGGTGCTCGTCCGGGGCTTCGCCGACTCCAACGGCGACGGGACCGGCGACCTTCGCGGGCTGATCAGCAAGCTGGACTACCTGGAGTGGCTCGGCGTCGACTGCCTGTGGCTGCTGCCGATCTACTCCTCGCCGCTGCGCGACGGCGGCTACGACATCGCCGACTACTTCCAGATCCTCCCGGAGTTCGGCGACCTGGGCGACTTCATCAACCTGGTTGACGAGGCCCACAAGCGCGGCCTGCGGATCATCGCCGACCTGGTGATGAACCACACCTCGGACGCGCACCCGTGGTTCCAGGCCTCCCGCTCGGATCCCGACGGCCCCTACGGCGACTTCTACGTCTGGTCCGACACCGACGACAAGTACCCGGACGCCCGGATCATCTTCGTCGACACCGAGAAGTCGAACTGGACCTGGGATCCGGTGCGCGGCCAGTACTACTGGCACCGCTTCTTCTCCCACCAGCCCGACCTCAACTACGACAACCCGGACGTCCAGGAGGCGATGCTCGAGGTCCTGCGCTTCTGGCTGGACCTGGGCCTCGACGGGTTCCGGCTGGACGCCGTCCCCTACCTGTACGTGCGGGAGGGGACGAACGGGGAGAACCTGCCGGAGACGCACGAGTACCTGCGCCGGGTCCGCAAGGAGATCGACGCCAAGTACGCCGACCGGGTCATGCTCGCCGAGGCGAACCAGTGGCCGTCGGACGTCGTCCAGTACTTCGGCAACGACGACGAGTGCCACATGGCGTTCCACTTCCCGCTGATGCCGCGCATCTTCATGGCGGTGCGCCGGGAGTCCCGTTACCCGATCTCGGAAATCCTGGCCCAGACCCCGGAGATCCCCCCGAACTGCCAGTGGGGGATCTTCCTGCGCAACCACGACGAGCTGACCCTGGAGATGGTCACCGACGAGGAGCGCGACTACATGTACGCCGAGTACGCGGCGGATCCGCGGATGAAGGCGAACATCGGGATCCGCCGCCGGCTCGCCCCGCTGCTCGACAACAGCCGGGACCAGATGGAGCTGTTCACCGCGCTGCTGCTCTCCCTGCCCGGCAGCCCGGTGCTGTACTACGGCGACGAGATCGGCATGGGCGACAACATCTATCTCGGTGACCGCGACGGTGTGCGCACCCCGATGCAGTGGTCCCCGGACCGCAACGCGGGGTTCTCGACCACCGACCCGGCCCGGCTGTACCTGCCCGTGATCATGGACCCGGTGTACGGCTACCAGGCCCTGAACGTCGAGGCCGAGCAGCGGATGTCGACCTCGTTCCTGTCCTGGACCAGGCGGATGATCGAGGTTCGCAAACGGCATCCCGTCTTCGGGCAGGGCAGCTACACCGAGCTCGGAGCATCCAATCCGTCGGTGTTCGCGTTCGTCCGCGAGTTCGGCGACGACCGGGTGCTCTGTGTCGCGAACCTGTCCCGGTTCGCGCAGCCCGTGGAGCTCGATCTGCGGCGGTTCGCCGGGCTGGTCCCGGTCGAGCTGATGGGCCGGGTGCATTTCCCGGCGGTCGGCGAGCTGCCGTACCTGCTGACGTTGCCCGGCCATGGGCACTACTGGTTCGCGCTGACCAGTTCGGGGGAATTCACGCCTTAGGCGGTACGACGATGTTCCGCCCGGCACCTGCCCCCGGGCGGGACGGACCGGACCAGCCCGGAGCGATCCGGGCGGGCCCGGCCGGCCGGTCAGCCGTCTGTCTCCGATGTCGGCCTTGATGTTCCCAGGGGCGGACGTCACGATTTGTTCTCCTGGAACTCACGCTCCGGGCAGATCACGGGAGCTCGGCGGCTCCGCCCCGATTCGACCGGGGCGCTCCGCGGCTCCGAGGGCTCGCCGCCGGCGGATCGCGGACCGGGCGGACGACAACGCGACACGACGCGCAGGGAGGTCGAGCATGACGGACCAGCACTCCGAGCTCGCGGACCTGCTCGCGGACTGGCTGCCACGGCAGCGCTGGTTCGCGGGCAAGGGCCGGGCAGGTGGGCAGCCGCGCGTCGTTCAGGACGTCCAGCTGAGCTCAGGCAGAAACACGGACACGGAAACGAGTGCGACGGCGAGCACCAGCACGGCAGCGAGTACGAGCACCGCTGCCGCCGGCCCGGCCGCGGTGCTGCGCCTGCTGGTGGTCGAGGTCGAGTTCGACGACGGAGGGCCCGCCGACTACTACCAGGTTCCGGTGGTCATCCGGGCGGACTCCCCCTTCGGCCACGACACCTTCCTGATCGGCGAGTCGTCGATCGGCCTGGTCTACGACGGCCTGCGCGACACCGACGGCAACGCCGCCCTGCTCGCCTACCTGCGGCGCGGGGCGAGCCGGGAGGGCCTCACCGCGACGACCGTGGAGACGCTGGACGAAGGCGAGCTCCCGGCACGCTCGATCGGCGCGGAACAGTCGAACACCTCGATCGTCTACGGCGAGGCCTACATCCTGAAGGTGTTCCGCCGGCTGTGGCCCGGCATGAACCCCGACCTGGAGATCACCCGGGTGCTGGCCCGGGCGGGCAGCGAGCACGTGGCACGCCCGGTCGCCTGGCTCTCCGGCCAGCTGTCCGGCGTCCCGACGACCTTCGCCTTCATGCAGGACTTCCTGCGCACCGGCGCCGAGGGCTGGCTGCTGGCACTGGCCAGCGTGCGCGACCTGTACGCCGAAGGTGACCTGCACGCCGACGAGGTCGGTGGCGACTTCGCCGCCGAGGCCGAGCGCCTCGGCGCCGCCACCGCCCAGGTGCACCGGCACCTCGCGGCCGCCCTCCCGACCCGGCCGGCCGACCCGGCGGCGCTGTCGACGCTGGCCGACTACCTGCACCGGCGCCTCGACGACGCGCTGGCGGCCCTCACCGAGCTCGCGCCCTTCGAGTCCGCGCTGCGGGCCGCCTACGACAACGTCCGCACGGCCCGGCATCTTGGCCCGTTCCAGCGCATCCACGGCGATCTGCACCTCGGCCAGGTGCTCCGGGTCGAGTCCGGCTGGGTGCTGTTCGACTTCGAGGGTGAGCCGGCCCGGCCGGTGCCCGAGCGCACCCTGCTCGAATCCCCGCTGCGCGACGTCGCCGGCATGCTCCGCTCCTTCGACTACGCCGCGCAGTCGATGCTGCTGGAACGGCCCGACGAGCCGGCGCTGGCCTACCGGGCGCTGGAGTGGGCCGACCACAACCGTGACGCGTTCTGCCGCGGCTACGGCGCCGAGTCCGGCCGCGACCCCAGGGACGACGACGCCCTGCTGCGCGCGCTCGAGCTGGACAAGGCCGTGTACGAGGTGCTGTACGAGACCCGCCACCGGCCAGGATGGGTCAGCATCCCGCTGCGGTCGGTCGAGCGTCTCACCAGCGAGCCGGCGGGGCGGGGCGCGGCGGCGCCCGCCCTGGAGGGCTCGGACCACGCGTAGTAGCCGGGACCTCGAAGGCGAGGTCCCGATCGGGGACGACGAGGTCCCGACCAGGAGAGAAGGACAGGTGGCCGTAGTGGACGATCCCGACGACGTGGCGCGGAACGGTTCCGTGAACGGGCGCCCTGACCTGGCGCGGCTGTCGAGGTTCACCGACACCGCGGTCGTGGACCGGCCCGGCGCGTCCGACGCGCCGGACACGCCGGACACGCCGGACCCGGCCAGTGCCCCCCGGGTGGACGTGCCCCGCGAGGAGCTCGACCGCCTCGTCGGTGGCGCCCACCACGACCCGCACACGGTCCTCGGCGCGCATCCCGCCGGCGCCTGGACGATCCTGCGCACGCTGCGCCCCGACGCCACCGCCGTGACCGCGCTTGTGGACGGCGGCGTCCGCCACCCGCTGACCCGGCTGCACAGCGGCGGGGTGTTCGCCGGCACGGTCCCCGGCCGCCTGCCCGACTACCAGCTCGAGGTGAGCTACCCGGACTCGACCTACGTCGTCGACGACCCCTACCGGCACGGCCCGACCCTCGGCGAGATCGACCTGCACCTGATCGGCGAGGGCCGGCACGAGCGGCTCTGGACGGTGCTGGGCGCCCATGTCCGCCAGCTGCCCGTCGCCGGTCGCGAAACCCCCGTCGCGGGCGTCAGCTTCGCGGTGTGGGCGCCGAACGCCCGCGGTGTGCGGGTGGTGGGCGACTTCGACTTCTGGGACGGCCGCGCCCTGCCGATGCGCTCCCTGGGCTCGACCGGCGTCTGGGAGCTGTTCGTGCCCGGCGTCGAGGCGGGAACCCGCTACAAGTACGAGATCCTCGGGGTCGACAGCGTCTGGCGCCAGAAGGCCGACCCGGTCGCCTTCGCCACCGAGCTGCCGCCCGCCACCGCCAGCGTCGTGCATGAGTCGCACTACACCTGGCAGGACGCCGACTGGCTCGACCGGCGGGCCGCGACGGCCTGGCACGCGGCGCCGATCAGCGTCTACGAGATCCACCTCGGGTCCTGGCGGCGTGGCCTGAGCTACCGCGAGCTCGCCGCGGAGCTGCCGGGGTACCTGCTGGAGAACGGCTTCACCCACGTCGAGTTCCTGCCGGTCGCCGAGCACCCGTTCGGCGGGTCCTGGGGCTACCAGGTCACCTCGTACTACGCACCGACGTCCCGTTTCGGCAGCCCGGACGACTTCCGCCACCTCGTCGACACGCTGCACGCCGCGGGCATCGGCGTGATCGTGGACTGGGTTCCCGCCCACTTCCCGCGGGACGCCTTCGCCCTCGGCCGCTTCGACGGCACCGCCCTCTACGAGCACCCCGACCCGCGCCGCGGCGAGCAGCCCGACTGGGGCACCTACGTGTTCGACTTCGGACGGCCCGAGGTACGCAACTTCCTGGTCGCGAACGCGCTGTTCTGGCTGGAGGAGTTCCACGTCGACGCGCTGCGGGTCGACGCCGTCGCCTCGATGCTCTACCTGGACTACTCCCGTCCCTCCGGCGAGTGGGTCCCGAACGTGCACGGCGGCCGGGAGAACCTGGAGGCGGTCGAGTTCCTGCAGGAGGTCAACGCCACCGTCTACCGGACGGTGCCGGGCGCGATGATGATCGCCGAGGAGTCGACGGCCTGGCCCGGGGTGACCCGCCCGACGCATCTCGGCGGCCTGGGCTTCGGCTTCAAATGGAACATGGGCTGGATGCACGACACCCTCGACTACGAGTCGAGGGCACCGGTGTTCCGGACGTACCACCACCACCAGGTGACGTTCTCGATGATGTACGCCTACTCGGAGAACTACATCCTGCCCTTCAGCCACGACGAGGTGGTGCACGGCAAGGGATCGCTGCTGCGGAAGATGCCGGGGGACCGCCGGGCGCAGCTGGCGGGCCTGCGCGGCCTCTACGGCTACATGTGGGCCCACCCGGGCAAGCAGCTGCTGTTCATGGGCTGTGAGTTCGCCCAGGACAACGAGTGGAGCGAGGCGACCACGCTGGACTGGCACCTGCTGGGTGACCACGGGCACAGCGGGGTGGCACGCCTCGTGCGGGACCTGAACCACACCTACCGGCGGACCCCGGCGCTGTGGGAACGCGACACCGAACCCGACGGCTTCTCCTGGATCGACGCGAGCGACGCGGCGAACAACGTCCTCGCGTTCGCCCGCTGGTCCGCGAACGGCGAGCAGGTCCTCGCCTGCGTGACGAACTTCTCCGGCGCCGGCCATGTCCGCCACCGCCTCGGCCTTCCGTACGCCGGCCGGTGGCGGGAGATCCTCAACACCGACGCGATCGACTACGACGGCGGCGGCATGGGCAACCTCGGCGCTGTCACCGCGACACCGGTCTCCGCGCACGGGCTGCCGGCCTCGGCGGAGCTCACGCTGCCCCCGCTGGGCACGATCTGGTTCCTGTACGACCCGGAGAACCCGCCCGCGGCCGAGGCCTGACGCAGCGGCCGAGCAGGACCTGAGGATTTGGTCGCTGGTACGACGAAATCCTCAGGTCCTCGGCGCTCGCCGGCGGTCGTGCGGTCAGAAGAGCGTGTTGCGGTCAGACGGTCAGAAGAGTGCGGCGGCCAGCGCTCGCCGGGCCGGGGCGACGGCCGGCTCGCCGTCACCGAGGGCCTGGAACAGGCCGACGAGGTGCGCCCGCACCTTCTCCCGGTCCTCTCCCGACGTCCGGCGGACGAGCTCCACCAGCCGGCTGAAGGCCGTGGCCGGGTCGCCCTGGGCCACCGTCAGGTCGGCCACGGCGAGCCCCGCCTCGACGTCGTAGGGGTCGGCGGCGAGCCGCTGGCGCAGCCAGCCGGCGTCGTAGCCGCTCACCCGGCGCAGCAGCTCCACCTGGGCCAGGCCGATGGCGGCGTCCGGGTCGGCGGGCGTCTCGGCGAGCTGGGCCTGGAAGGCGCTCGCCGCCGCGTCCAGGTCGCCACGGGCCATCGCGTCGTGGGCCTCGGCGAGGTGGGGCGGCGGGGCCGCGCCCGCGGGCCCGCCCGGCATCTCACCGACCGCGCTGAGCAGCTGGTCCAGCCAGCCGCGCACCTCACGCTCGGGGACGGCGCCGGTGAACTCACCGACGATCCGGCCGCCGACGACCGCCTTGACCGCCGGAATCCCCTGCACACCTGCCGCCTGGGCCAGGCCGGGGTTGGCGTCCACATCGACCTTGGCGAGCACCCAGCGCCCGCCGTCGGCCGCCGCGAGCCGCTCCAGCACCGGGCTGAGCTGCTTGCACGGGCCACACCAGGACGCCCAGAAGTCGAGGACGACCGGCACCTCCATGGACCGGGCCACGACCTCGTCGTTGAACGTCTCCTCCGTCACATCCACGACGACCGGCCCGGTGGCACCGGTGGTGGGTGCGCCGGCCGGGGCACCGGCCGGACCTGCACCGGGCCGCCCGACCGGGGGCGGCGGCGGTGCGGGCTTGGGGTCGAGGGGCACGGCGCCGGCGAGGCGCAGACCGCCGAGTGTGTCGGGCATTCGGCCCGGCCCGCCCCTGCGCGGCGAGCCGGGTGGGACAGGTGACCTCCGCTGCATGGCTCCATCGTTGCACTCGGTGGACGCGGGTCGGGTGCCACCGGTCGACTTTTTCCCGCGTGGCCATCCACAGCGGCCACACAGCGACCACACAGTGGCCCCGCGGTTGCCTTCCGGTGGCCCCACGGTGACCCAGAAACCTCGGCGGACCCGCCGGCCGGCGTCAGCCGGCGGCGAGATGCCGTTCGACGCTTGCCACCTTGTTGTGCAGGGCGTCGGTGACACCCTCGCGAAGGTCGGCCTTGAGCACCAGGCTCACCCGCCCACACCGGGCCGCGACGGCCTCGGTGGCCTGCCGCACAACCTCCATGACCTCGGCCCATTCGCCTTCGATCATGGTGAACATCGCGTTGGTCTCGTTGGGCAGCCCGGACTCACGCACGACCCGGACCGCCTCGGCGACCGGTGCCGCGACCTCCTCGCCGAGACCGATGGGGGTGACGCTGAAGGCAACAAGCATGTGGACAGACCTACCACGCCCACCCTGTCCCGGCCGGACACTCGCCACACCGGCAGATCTCCTGGGCGACGACACTGTCACCATCAGTTGATAACATCGGCGAATCAACCCGCCAACACCAAACCCGGGACAACGTCCGCTGACGGTACGCCCTACCATGACCCGCCGTGGGGTGGATGCAGATTTATGACGAGACGGACGAGGCCTAGGTGGGGCTGAGTACCCTGCTCGAGACGCTGACGGATCTTGTGGTGATCGTCGGCGGGGACGGTCGCGTCCGCGAGATGAGCAGCAGTGCCGCCGCGTTCCTGGGCGATCGGGTCGGCTCCACGCCGCACCTGCACGAACTGTCGGGTGTGGTGGAGCCCGGCTGTCGCTCCGACCTCGCGAGCCCGGTGTCGCAGGCGCTGACCCGCACCGCGGCATGGCGGGGCACCGTGTGGCTGATCGACGTCGCGGGGGCGGTGGCGCCGTACACGGTGACGGCCAGGCTGGATCCGGCGGGCGGGGTCGTCATCGTCGCCCGGGACACCGTCGACGCCCGTGCCCGCGGCGCCGCGGAGCGGGAGTCCCGGTCGAAGGACGAGTTCGTCGCCCGGCTCGGGCACGAGCTGCGCACGCCGCTCAACGCGATGCTCGGGTTCGCGCAGTTGCTCGAGCTGGAGCCGCTCACGCCCGACCTGCACGAGGACGTCGAGCGCATCATCACCGGCGGCCGGCACATGCAGGCGCTCATCGACGACGTGCTGGACCTGGCCCGGCTGCGGGCCGGGCGAGGAGACATCAACAAGGGGCCGGTCAACGTCCTGGACATCGTCCAGGGCGTGGTCGAGCTGGTCGAGCCGCTGGCGGAGCGGCGCGGTATCCGGCGGGTCATCCAGCCGGCCCGGCCGCTCATCGCCGACGCGGACCGCCGCCGCCTCTGGCAGGTCCTGCTCAACCTGATCGGCAACGCGCTTAAGTACGGGCGGGAGGGCGGCAGCGTCCGGGTCGGCATCGTGCCGGTGACCGGCTCGCGGATCCGCATCGAGGTGGAGGACGACGGCTTCGGGCTCTCCCCGTCCGCGTTGTCCCGGCTGTTCCGGCCGTTCGAGCGGCTCGGCGCGGAGGACACCGGCATCGAGGGCAGCGGGCTGGGGCTCGCCCTCTCCCAGGCCCTCGTGACGGCGATGGGCGGTGTGCTGACCGTCGCCAGCAGGCCGGGGGTGGGCAGCGTCTTCGCGGTCGTCCTCGACGCCGTCGACGTCCGCTACGACCACGCGGACGAGGATCCCCAGGAGGCACCCGGCGAGCGTCAGCTCGAGCCCGGTGGCCTGCGCGTGGTCCACATCAGCGGCGATCCCGGGCTGCGCGAGCTCGTCACCGACACACTCGCCAGCGCGCTCGGGGCGGACACGATCAGCGTCCCGCGGGGGGCGCTGGCGGTGGAGGCCATCCGGCGGGCCCGGCCCTCGCTGGTCCTGCTGGACGGCGACCTGCCCGACGTGACCGCCGCCGACCTGTTGCCGCGGCTGGCGGCCGACCCGGTGGCCGGGACGGTGCCGGCGCTCGTCCTGGCGGCCGAGGCGGACCCGGACGAATGGACCCGCCTGCGCCGAGCCGGTGCCAGGCAGATTCTGGGCATGCCGCTCGATGTCACGACCCTGATCGCCGCGACATCCCAGCTCACCGCGCCCTGATACCGAATACCGCGCCCGCGCCCGCCTCCGCGCGTGGCCGGCGGCTGCTGCACGGTTGGCAGCCTCGGGCCAGCAGCCTGGGCGTGGCCCGGTCGCGCCGATGGAACGCGAACCCCACCCGCACGGCCACCCATCGAAGGATCCCGCGCCGCGTCGCAGCGCCAGTAATTGGCCTCAAGAGGGGCAAAAGGGTCACCGGGTCGCCCGGCGACCCTTGCGACTTGCCAAACCGGGGCGCTCAGCCCGCCACGCCGGCCAGCAGGGTGTCCGCGGCCGTGTAGGGGTCGAGCTGGCCGTCGGTCACCCGGCGGGCCAGCTCGGCCAGCCGCTGCCCGTCGTCGAGGCGGCCCAGCCGGGCGCGCAGGCCGGCCAGCGCGATCTGGGAGATCTCCTCCCCGGCGCGCCGCAGCCGGCGCCGGCGCAGCACGCCACTGGCCCGCAGCCACGTCTGGTGGCGCTCGATGGCGGCCACCAGCTCGGGCAGGCCCTCCCCGCTCACGGCCGCCACCCGGATGACGTCGGGGTGCCAGTCCTCCAGCCCCCCGCCAGCCCCGCCATCCACGGCAGCCGCAGCACCGGCACCGGCGAACGCGGTGCCGGAGAACGCGGTGCCGGCGATCGACTCGCGGGGCCGGCCTGCCATCCGGACAGCCGTCACGACATCGCGATAGGTGTGGTCGGCACCGGGCCGGTCGGCCTTGTTGACGACCAGGATGTCGGCGATCTCCATGATCCCCGCCTTGGCCGCCTGGATGCCGTCGCCCATCCCCGGGGCCAGCAGCACCAGGGTGGTGTCGGCGAGCGCGGCGACGTCGACCTCCGCCTGGCCGACGCCGACGGTCTCCACCAGCACGACGTCGAACCCGGCGGCGTCAAGGACACGCAGCGCCTGCGGGGTGGCCCAGGAGAGCCCGCCGAGGTTGCCGCGGGTCGCCAGCGAGCGGACGAACACATCCGGATCGCTGGCGTGCTCGACCATCCGCACCCGGTCGCCCAGCAGCGCACCGCCGGTGAACGGCGAGCTCGGGTCGATGGCGAGCACGCCCACCCGCAGGCCCGCGGCGCGGTACGCACCGACCAGGCCGGACGTCGACGTCGACTTGCCCACCCCGGGTGCCCCGGTGAGCCCGATCACCCGGGCTCGGCCCGTGTGCGGGGCGAGCAGGGCGCTCACCTCGCGCAGGGCTGCCGAGGAGTCCTCGACGAGCGAGATGAGGCGGGCCACCGCGCGGCGGTCCCCCGCCAGCGCGGCAGCCGTCAGCTCCGCCGGATCGGCCCAGGCGGCCCGGGCGGCCCGTGCGGAGCCGGCGCTCACGCCTGGGCCGGTACGCGCAGCACCAGCGCGTCGCCCTGACCACCGCCACCGCACAGCGCGGCCGCGCCGACACCGCCGCCGCGACGCTGGAGCTCCAGGGCCAGGGTCAGGGCGATCCGGGCGCCGGACATGCCGACCGGGTGCCCGACGGCGATCGCGCCGCCGTTGACGTTGGTGATGTCCGGGCTGATCCCCAGCTCGCGGATCGACTGGATGCCGACAGCGGCGAAGGCCTCGTTGATCTCGACGAGGTCGAGGTCGGCCGGGGTGAGCTTCTCCTTCGCGAGCGCGGCCTTGATCGCCTCCGCCGGCTGCGACTGCAGGGAGTTGTCCGGACCGGCGACATACCCGGCGTGACCGATCTCGGCCAGGATCGGCAGGCCCAGTTCCTCGGCCTTCGCCCGGCTGGTGACGAGCACGGCGGCGGCGCCGTCGGAGATCTGGGAGGCGTTGCCGGCGGTGATCGTCCCGCCGTCCAGGAACGCGGCACGCAGCTTGGCCAGCGCCTGCGCGGTGGTGTCGCCCCGGACGCCCTCGTCGGCGCTGACGATGATCGGCTCACCGCGGCGCTGCGGAACCTCGACCGGCACGATCTCGTTCTCGAACAGGCCGTTCTTCGCGGCTGCGGCGGCCCGCTGGTGCGACAGCGCGCTGAACTCGTCCTGCTCGGCGCGGGTGAGGTTGTAACGGGAGTTGACGCGGTCGGTCACGGTGCCCATCGAGACCTGGTCGAAGCCACAGGTGAGCGCGTCGGCCGCGATGGCGTCCGTGACGGTGGTGTCGCCGTACTTCACGCCCGGGCGCAGCGCCGGGATCAGGTGCGGCGCGCGGGTCATCGACTCCATGCCGCCGGCGACGACGACGTCGAACACGCCCTGGTTGATGTAGGTGTCGGCGAGCGCGATGGCGTTGAGGCCGGAAAGGCAGACCTTGTTGAGGGTCATCGCCGGAACGCTCAGCGGTACGCCGGCCTTGGCGGCGGCGTGGCGGGCGGCGGCCTGACCCGAGCCGGCCTGGATGACCTGACCCATGATCACGTACTGGACGGCCTCGGGTGACAGCCCGGCCCGCTTCAGCGCACCGGCGATCGCGATCCCACCGAGCTCGACGGCGGTGAAGTCCTTGAGGGCGCCGGAAAGCTTGCCGACCGGGGTGCGGGCACCGRCCACAATCACAGAACCAGGCATGACGCCTCCTCGGGTTCACGGGTACCGGTTGGCGCGGTACCGGCCCGCCACGGCCACCGGGTGGTGCTCGCGACCGCGGGCCGCGCCGCTCACACCACGGCTGGCCGGGTGGGGGGATGAGAAACCAAAAAACTCTCCCAGCCACAATAACGTGATCTTGGTGCACGTGCCGGGGACGACAGCCGCCGGCGACCGGGCACCACTGCCCCGGTGACAGCCCCGGGCCGGCGGCGGTTCACCCGCCACCACGGCGGATTCCGACTCGCCATCCGGCCCGGCCGCACGACTCGTGAGCCGGGCCACAGCCGGTGAGTCACATCACGCGTGGGTCAGGACCAGAGCTGAGATCAGGACCAGAGCTGAGATCAGGACAGAGCTGAGATCAGGACAGAGTGGAGGTCAGGACAGGGCGGAGAGGGTGCCACAGCTCGGCGCGAACAGGGTGCCCACGCTCGACCCGGTCACCACATCCTGGGTCACCTGGCCCGCGACCAGCCCGTCCGGTGTGATCTGCACAGCCGTGGTGACGGTCTGGTACGAGATGCCATCCGACGAGGTGCCCGAGATGAGCCGCAGACCGCTGCCGTCGCACTGGAAGCCGAAGGCGCTGTCCTCCCGCACCCCGGAGGCGATGCGAAGGGCGGCCCCGCCCACGGATTGGGCCTGCGAGAGGACTCCGCCGGCGGCGTAGCGCAGCAGCGCGTACTCGTCGATGTTGTCCCGGCTCGAGGTGCGGACCAGGATCTCCGCGAAGCCGTCGCCGTTGGCGTCCACGACGGCGTGCACGGTCGGCAGCTGCAGGCTCGGCAGGTCGACCGAACCGGGCTTTCCACCGCGGGAGAAGACGACCTCGACCTTCGTGCCGTTCAGCCGGACCGTGTCCGCGGTTCCGTCGCCGTCCACGTCGTTCGCGTGGGCGGGCCGGTACGCCGGTGACGGCAGGTTCAGGGAGCCGGAGCCGCCCTGCCCGGTGGTCGCGCTCGCCGCCGGGCTGGACGGGGTGGTGCCGGTTCGTGGGGTCGAGCTGGTCGCCGGTGGTGGCGTGGTCGTGTGCTGCGACCTGGTCCCGCCGGAGGGACGGGTACCGCCGCCCGAACCACCGCCGCCGGCGGAGGGCCCGGCCGACGGGCCCGCCGTCGGCTCGATCACCGACGAGATCAGCGGCGGCCCGGCCGGCTCCACGATCTGCTCGGACGGCGACGACTGCGGGCGGACGGCCACGAACGCCAGCGCGATCAGGGCCGCCATCACCACGCCGCCGGTGGCCATCAGCGGCATCCGCCACCAGCGCCGGCGCTCCACACCGGCCCGGATCTGGTTCAACGCGTCCGGCGAGGTCCGGATCGGCTCCACTGCCGCCCGCAGGAGCCTGGTGAGCTCCTCCGGTTCGAGCCCGCTGTTCACCGCAGGCCCTCCAACTTGCCACTCAGGGCCGCCAGCCCGCGTGAGGTGTAGGCCTTCACCGATCCGACGCTGCAACCCATGACCGCGGCGGCGTCAGCCTCCGACATGTCCGCGTAGTAGCGGAGCACGACCGCCTCTCGTTGCCGTCTGGGCAGCTCCCGCAGCGCCTGCACGACCGCGGCGCGCTCGACCAGAGAGTAGGCCCCCTCCTCGGCGCTCGCGGCGTCGGGCATCGGCTTGGGTGCGTGCTTGAGAGCAACCAGTCGACGACGGAGCGTGGATCGTGCGAGATTGACCACTGTCTGACGGAGGTAGGCGAGCGCCTTGTCCCTGTCCTGCAGCCGCCCCCAGGCGCCGTGAACCCGGATGTAGGCGTCCTGGACGACCTCCTCGCACAGCCCGATGTCATCCAGCAGCAGCGCGGCGAGACGGACGAGGGATCGGTAGTGCTCGGAGTACAACGCGGTCAGAGCGGCGTCGGCGTCCCGCGCGACAGCGCTACGGGCGGCGTCGCTCCGCGCAGGCACGGGTCGCCACCCTTCCACGACTGTCATGGGCGCGGTCACGGAAAGTCTGACGCGCGCCGAGCCTCCAAGGTTGTCCCAGAAGTTCTATCGCGTCGCGCGGCGCGCTGACACCCCTCAGTTCATCTGGCCCGCCTACCCGCGGGTACACCAGGCCGGGCGGGCTCCATCCGCCCTCGGTCCCCCGACCAGCACAGCCGGAGGTAGATCGATGATGAAGCACATCCTGGACGCGATCATGACGGGCGGGCAGCGGTCGCCGGAACGACAGGCGGAGTTCGCGTCGCTGGCGGTGCCGGAGTCGTATCGGGGTGTGGTGGTGCGGAAGGACGAGGTGGGGTTGTTCGAGGGGCGGGTGTCGCGGGACAAGGATCCGCGGGAGTCGTTGCA
>NZ_MOWP01000052.1:0-55149 GCF_001983215.1 Frankia sp. CcI49 | reverse complement strand
GTGCCTGCGACCGGCGTTCAAAGGCTCTGGGCCGGCATCGAGGAGCCACGGCAACACCGAGCCTCCGTTGAGGGGCCGGATCACGTGGTCAGCGCGTCAAAATCCAGATTGCGGAACGCGTTCTCGATGAAGCGGGCTGCGAGATGTTGGGCAGCCTTCAGGTCGCCGCCGTGGTCGATGGTGTGCTCGCAGACCTGGAGGGTGACGCCGACACAGGCAGCGGCAAGTGTGTGAGCGTTCGCTCCGAGGCTGGGTCCGAAAGTCTCTTGTCGGCGCGTGATGAGGGCGGTGAGTTGCTGGGTCACGCCGTTGACGACCTCCTTCCGTAGCGTAGCCGGCCGATCGCCGGTCCGGTCGCCCCGGAAGAGCAGATCGAAGCCCTCGGCCCGCTCTGCCGCGAAACGGAAGAGCGGATCGGTGCCCACTGCTGCCAGTTCGGTGAGGGGGAGGCTGCTGCCCTGCTCGTAGGCGTCAGCGACCCAGTCCCAGAAGATCGTGGCTTCGCGTCGGACGACGTGCAGGTAGATCTGCTCCTTGTTACCGAGCCGAGCGTAGAGAGTCGGCTTGGTCGTCCCGGCCCGCCGTGCGATGTCCGCAACCTGCGCGGATGAGTAACCCTCTGCATGGAAGACAGCACGCGCCGCGTCGAGGAGGTCATCTTCGTCGAATCGGCGACCGCTGAGACTGCTGACTGAGTACGCGGACACCTTGAGGAGTCTACGAAGATAGAGCCTTGACTCCAAGTAAAGACATGGATAGCTTCACTCGGCGTTAACACATGTCGCTGCGGCCGCGCGACCCTGACCACCTCCGACGGGCCTACGACCTCCACTGGAGACACCGTGCAACGACGCCGCTTCCGCTTACTCTCCCTACTTGCGGCCCCTCTCTGCTTACTGTCCGCACTCACGGTGGTTGCCGCTCCCGCCGGCGCGGCGCCGCCTCCATACTCCTCGGCCACCCGGTACGTGGCGATGGGTGACTCCTACTCCTCCGGCCTCGGAGGCTCAGGGGTAAGCCTTGACTGTGGCCGCAGCCCGCAGGGGTACCCGACACTGTGGGCCAACGCTCACGGCATCACGACCTTCACTGACGTCACCTGCGCTGGGGCGGTGACTGAGGACGTGCTTGCCAACCAGGTTTCGGGGCTGAGTGCGCAGACCGACGTTGCCACCATCACGATCGGTGGCAACGACGTCGGGCTGGGATCACTGGTGTCGAACTGCCTACTAGCCACCGACCAGGGCTGTGCCCAGGCGGTCCAGCAGTTCCAGGCCAGCCTGCCGGCCCTCAACGCCAAGCTCGACACCACCTACGCGGCGATCCGCCAGGCGGCTCCTACCGCGCAGGTCTACGTGCTCGGGTACCCGCATTTGTTCGAGACGACCTGGACATGCTTCGAGTTCCCTGCTCTCAGCCAGCCGAAGCGTGTGGTGATCAACCAGGGTACCGACGCGCTCAACAGCAGCATCGCCCAGCGCGCGACGCAGGCCGGCTTCCAGTTCGTCGACGCCCAGGCGAAGTTCAACGGGCACGCCCGCTGCTCGGTCAACCCGTGGATCTTGCCCGTTTTCAGTCTCCCTGCTCCGCTGCACCCCAACGCGGACGGATACCGGTACGGCTATCAAGCGGCGCTTACCGCAGCTACCGGCTGATCTGAACCCCTATCTGCCCACGTAATCATAGAGAGCCGAGTAAGGCGGTAGGCGACCCTACGTCGACAATCAACCTATTCGGCTGATCTGACTGAAATATGCGATTGCCATCAGATGGGAGGTGAACGGGTGCGGCTGCAGCTAGGCGGAGATCAATACTGCTCCTCGACCAGTGGTAAATTTCAACCGGAACGGCGGCACGGTGGTCGCAGAGAAGGTCACCTGTGTCGAGCGGCCCGGTCTGTACTTCTGGTGGACAGTTCCTGGCTGCTGCCGCACCACTCCACGTCCGCCTGTATCGACCGTGAAGGGGCGGCCGGTGTACCGGGCTTCGTTGCCGCAGGTCGTTCCAAACCATCAATGTGGACGCCGGAGAAAATGGGCCAATACTTCTGCATCCGAGTATCTGGTGCACCGGGTCCGTGCCGCGCGAGCACGGTGTCAGAGCTAGGCCCGCTTCGTCGATCGAACTCCGGTTTGAGTCTTGACCCGACTCTTTCGCCAGCGCCCAGCTCCATCCAGGCTGCAAGTCGCCAGAAACCAACGGCGAGAGCGACAACAAGAGCTGTGAAACGGATCGCGAGGCCTCATGGTTCCAGGGCTTATCCCGGGCTCATCCGGCCTCTGATCCGGCCGAGGTTCCCATATGAATCCTCGCCCGGTACCGCTAGGAAAGTTTGTACCTTCGGCGTTCAAGAATTTTTCCAACAGGCGCATTTGGTCGGATGGATCTCGCTTGAATCCCCGGGCCCAGATGAGGTGCTGGCCCGCGGAACGGTTCGGGTTAAGGGGAATGACACGATGTTCAGATGGAAGTCGATAGTAGGCGCGGCGGCAGTTCTCGCTCTCGCAGTGACCGGCTGCTCCGGGGCAGGAGAAGCGACCGGCTCGAAAGGTGGCGGAGCGGCGACGCTGATCACCGTCGCCGCTCCGGGCTCGCTTGATCCTGCCGCAGCCTCGATGGGCCCGATGGCGGCCTACTACGAGGCGGTATATGACACGCTGCTTCGTTTGGACTCGGCGGGAAAGCTGCAGCCGTGGCTCGCGACGAAATGGACCTACGACGACAAGCGAACCAAACTGACCCTCACGCTGCGCGATGACGTGACCTTCACGGACGGGAGCGTACTCACCGCGGACGTCGTAGTCGCGAATCTTGAGAGGTTCAAGGCCGGAACCGCGCAGAACGCCGGCCGGCTGGCAGTTGTCGCGGCTGTCGAGGCGGCTGATGACAAGACAGTAGTCATCACACTGTCGCAGCCCGAGCCCAACTTTCTCTTCTACCTGGCATCGGACGCCGGACTGACCGCTTCAGGCAAGGCGCTTGCAGATCCTGACCTCGCGACCGACCCGGTCGGATCCGGTGCGTACGTGCTGGACAAGTCGGGGACAGTAATCGGTTCCACGTATCATTACACCAAGAACCCTAACTACTGGAACCCAGATGTCCAGCATTTTGACGAGCTGACCGTGAAGGCGTTGCAGAACGTTGGCAGTATCGCGAACGCGGTCACTGCGGGTGAGGCGGACATCGTGCAGCTTCCCAAGGAAGCGGTCAGCCCCGCAAGAAGCGCCGGTTGGACAATCAACGAGATCCACTCCGGAGGTTTTACCGGACTTATGTTCTTCGATCGGAACGGCGAGGTCTCGGAGCCGCTTGGGAAGGAGAAGGTCCGGCAGGCGATCAACTATGCGTTGGACCGTCCGGCGCTGATAAAGGCCCTCAATGCGGGTGTCGGTAGTCCTACCACGCAGATCTTTCCGACGGCCGGCCGTGCTTACGACGCCGAACTGGACAAGGCCTATCCCCACGACCCTGCAAAGGCGAAGAAGCTGCTGAGCGAGGCCGGATACCCCGACGGTGTCACGATCACCCTTCCGGACTTCGGTAACCGGGACAACTATGCGATCCTTGTGCAGATGCTCGGCGAGGCGGACATCAAGGTCGAGTGGAGCGAGAGCCAGCTGCAGAACTCGATCACGGACATCCTGTCCAAGAAGTTCTCGGCGGTGTACTTCGCGCTGGGCGACGCTACTGACTGGGGAACCGTCCAGCAGGTGATCACGCCGAACGCCGCCTTCAATCCGTTCAAGACGAAGGATCCGGCGCTGGATGAACTCATCCAGCAGCTGCAGGCCGGCGATGAGGCCACTCAGGCAGAAGCGGGGCGCAAGATCAACAAGTATGTCGTGGAGCATGCGTGGTTCGCGCCGATTCAGGGCAGCTTTTCCCTTATCGGCTCAAGTCCTGATGTATCTGTCACCCCGCCGACGATGACGACGTATCCCTCGATCTTTGATATCCAGCCCAAGTAGTACCATCCCGCCGGGGCCGGTACTGGGCCGGCCCTGGCCGACAGGGACTTGGACGGCATTATGATTAGATACATCACCGGGCGGACACTCTCCGGCATCATGCTGGTGGCTGTCGTCGCGTTCGGCACATTTGCGATGCTTTACGGCTCCAGTGGAGATATTGCTCGCCGCCTCCTCGGTGAATCCGCAACTCCTGAGACGGTGGCGCGGAAGTCCGAGGAGCTGGGACTGAACCGGCCTCTCTGGGAGCAATTCTGGGAATGGGTTTCGTCTGCGGTCACGGGTGATCTTGGCCGCTCGTGGGTGAATGGTCAGCGCGTTTCGGATGCCATCGAAAGCCGTCTTCCTGTCACTTTGTCCCTTGTCGTTCTAACGGTCGCGCTCACAGCGATCATCGCGATTTTTTTAGGTATGCTCGCGGCCTATCGTGGGGGTTGGGTGGACTCGCTGATCCAGATCCTCAGCGTGGTCGCGCTCGCGATCCCGGGTTTCCTTATCGCGCTCTGGCTGGTGCTAATCTTTGCGGTGGGTCTTGGCTGGTTCCACGCGACCGGGTACACACCGATGACCCAGTCTTTCAGCGGCTGGCTCGCGTCCGTGATTCTGCCGGTCATAGCGCTCGCGATCGGCGCCATCGCCGGCGTCGCCCAGCAGATCCGGGGCTCGATTCTCGACACGATCGATCGGGACTATGTACGGACCCTGCGTAGCCGTGGACTCCCGATGAACCATGTACTTTATCGCCACGTGCTCAGAAATGCTAGCGGGCCCGCGCTTACGATCCTCGGCCTGCAGTTCATCGGATTAATTGCCGGCGCCRTCTTCGTCGAACAGATATTCGCGCTTCCCGGGATCGGTCAGCTGGCTATCAACGCAACCCTGTCCACCGATGTCCCGGTGGTAATGGGTGTGGTGGTGGTCATCGCCGTAGTCGTCGTCGTTGGCAACCTGCTCATCGACCTCGCGCAAGGTGCGCTCAACCCGAGAGCGCGCCGATGACTGAGATCGTCGCTCCCACCTCAGTGGATGCGCAGCCGGTATTGTTCCGTCGGCTTCTTCGGCGCCCGCTGAGCGCGGTGGCCATCGGGCTCCTCGCGCTCATAGGCCTCGTCGTCGTGCTAGGGCAGTGGATCACTCCCTACGACCCGTCGCTGACGTCGATTGATGACATCCTCGCGTCACCGAGTGCAGCGCACCTGCTGGGTACCGACGGCCAAGGTCGTGACGCGCTCTCCCGGGTCATCGCCGGAGCGCCGCTGACGATCGGGTCAGGCCTGTTCACTCTGGTGACTGCCGTCGTCTTCGGTGTCGGTGCCGGCCTCGTCGCCGGGTACTACGGGGGCTGGCTCGATGCGGTGCTGTGCTGGGTTGTAGGCATGCTGATGGCGTTGCCTGGCATGGTGATGATCGTCGCGGCCCGAGCGATCCTCGGGCCCTCGATGCTATCGATGATGTTCCTGCTGGGGCTCTTCATCTCCCCGGTGTTCTTCCGGATTGTCTACGGAGCTGTCCGTGCTGTACGGGTGGAGCTCTACGTCGACGCTGCGCGCGTCTCGGGGCTCAGCGACGCCCGGATAATCGGCCGTCACGTGCTGTCGGCAGTGCGTGCGCCGATCATCGTCCAGGCGGCGCTTGTCGCCGGGATGTCAGTCGCATTGCTCGCGGGTCTCGAGTTTCTCGGGCTCGGAAACCCGAACAAGCCCACCTGGGGATCGCTCCTCTCCGCGGGCTTCCAACAGGTCTACACCGCCCCATGGCTTGTAGTCGGCCCCGCGATCGCGCTGGGGATCACGGGCATCACATTCGTCCTGCTCGGTAACGGACTTCGGGATGAGCTCGAGCGCACGGCGTCTCCACGCCGCAACAAGCGCCGCACTATGGCGGTCACCAAACAGGCCGTCACAGCTGCGGAGACACCGATTCCAGCCAGTGCCGACGACCTCGACTCAGCTCTCGATGAGAAGGCCGAGAACAGTGCACTCGTCATTCACGAGGAGCCAGAACCTCAGGATGCGAGCGCAGTCCTTAGAATGAGCGACCTCAGGGTCGCTTACAGCCGGCCCGACGGATCCGAGATCGAAGTGGTGCACGGTGTCTCGCTCGAGCTACGTAAGGGAGAGATCCACGGACTGATTGGCGAGTCCGGTTCCGGTAAGACTCAAACCGCGCTATCGATCATTGGTCTACTGCCTCGTGGCGGGCGCGTCACCTCCGGTGAGATAATTTTTGACGACGTGCAACTGGAGGGGGCGGACGACCGAACGCTTTCTAGCATTCGCGGCCAGCGGATCGGCTACATCCCACAGGAGCCGATGAGTAATCTGGACCCTTCCTTCACCGTGGGTAGCCAGCTCGTGCACCCGCTCAGGCTCCGGATGGGCATAGGAAGACGCGAGGCTAGGGACCGCGCGCTCGGATTGCTGGAGCGCGTCGGTATTCCCAACCCGGTACGGACCTTTGACAGCTATCCCTTCGAGCTGTCGGGCGGCATGGCGCAGCGAATTCTCATAGCTGGCGCGGTTTCCATGGATCCGGACGTTCTTATCGCAGATGAGCCCACCACCGCGCTCGATGTCACCGTTCAGGCCGAAGTGCTGGATCTCCTGCGTGACCTGCAGGAGGAACGTAACCTGACGATGCTCCTCGTCACGCACAATGTTGGCGTCGTTGCCGACCTCTGTAATCGTGTCACGGTCATGCGGCACGGTGTGTTCGTTGAGTCTGGACCTGTACGCGAGGTACTGACGGCCGCACGGCAGCCGTACACGAAATCGCTGCTGGAAGCCCTCCTGGAAGACACCCCACCGCGCTCAGCCCGGAAAGATGCCCAAGGCGGCGAAGTATGAGTTCGATCCTTGAAGCCCGCGACGTAGTGGTTTCCTATCGCGGCAAGGGCTTCCGCGCAGCGTCGTTGCTGGCGCTGCGCGGCGTGTCCATAGAGCTCCGTTCTGGCGAGACCCTCGGCCTTGTCGGTGAATCCGGCTCGGGTAAGACCACGCTCGGCCGCGCAATACTCGGGCTCGCACCGGTGACAGGCGGAAGCATCACTTACGACGGGAGGGAGATCACGGATCTGCGCCGTCGGGACCGACGCTTGCTCGGCCGCGAGATCCAGGCCGTCTTCCAGGATCCATATTCCTCGCTCAGCCCGTCAATGACAATCGAGAGCATCCTGTCCGAGCCACTGACGGCTACCGGGATGCCGAAGCGGGTGGCCCGGGAGAAGATCGCGGATCTGCTCGATCGCGTCGGGCTTCCTAGCAGCGCACGCTCGAGGCTGCCTCGAGAGTTCTCCGGAGGCCAGCGACAGCGGATCGCAATCGCCAGAGCCCTAGCGCTCAACCCACGCGTCATCGTCTGCGACGAACCGGTGTCGGCCCTGGACCTGTCGACCCAGGCGCGTGTGCTCGATCTGTTTATCGAGATCCAGGAACGCACCGGCGTTGCCTATCTCTTCGTATCGCACGACCTTTCTGTTGTAAGGCACATCAGCCATCGAGTTGCGGTGATGTATCGCGGCGAGATCGTCGAGGTCGGCGACGGAGATCAGGTCACGGCACGACCGGCACATCCCTACACGCAGCGGTTGTTCCTCGCGGCGCCAGTATCGGACCCGGACGCACAGCGTGAACGGCGTGCCCAGCGGCGTGAGCTCGTGGCCCTTGACGCTGGTCTAGAACCGTAAGGACTCAGTTGATCACTCGCATGCTTGACAATGTGCAGATGGTCACCGCGGCGGACGAGTTCCAGGCCTTCGTTCCCAGTGTCGAGACCGGTCTCGACGCCACGGAGCCGATCAGGAGAGCCGTCCTGCGAGGCACCCGCCCACGGCGTCTTCGAAGCTCGTACTGACGGCAAGGCGGTGAGCGCAGGTGTACTGGCGCCGGGTTGGGTACTCCAGGATCCGCCGCTTCCCGGCCGAGGCCTGGACTGGGCGAAGGGTGCACTTGAGACACGGTCCGGACGGGTCGAGTGCGTCTGGCGACGCAATCGCGACCAGACTGTCACGGTCCACTGTGCCGTTCTCGAGGGCCTCGCTGCGGAGCTACACCTACCTGACGGAAGCGCCCGGATGCTTGAGGGAGGCTCCTACGAGATCTCGCTCAGAGAGGACCCACAGAGGTGACTGAAACCACGGAGAACCAGGAACAGCATACAATCACGCTGACGACAGAACAGATGGTGACGCTTCTGTCGGGACGAGACACGTGGTCGACGCAGCCAGTAGAAAGCGCCGGTATCCGCTCAGTCCGGCTTTCGGACGGGCCACACGGCTTGCGTGTTCAGGAAGAGGGCGGCGACCCCCTGGGATTCCTGCCAAGCCTGCCCGCGACCTGTTTTCCCCCTGCGGTTGCGCTTGGATCAAGCTGGGATCCTGGGGTCGTCGCGAAGGTCGGTGAGGCCCTCGGACGGGAGGCTCAGGCTGCTGGCATCGATATCATACTAGGGCCCGGGGTGAACATCAAGAGGTCCCCTTTGTGTGGGCGAAACTTCGAGTATCTATCGGAAGATCCTTTGCTCTCAGGTGTTCTCGGTGCCGCCTACGTGAAGGGCGTCCAGAGTACGGGAGTCGGTGCGTCGGTGAAACATTTCGCTGCCAACAACCAGGAAACCGACCGCATGCGGGTCAGCGCGGATGTGGATGAACGGACGCTCCGTGAGATCTACCTCCCGGCATTCGAGCGGGTGGTCAAAGAGGCAGAGCCCGCGACGGTAATGTGTGCCTACAACAAGATAAACGGGGTTTACGGTTCGGAGAACCGCTGGCTGCTGACCGAAGTCCTCCGCCGTCAGTGGGGCTTCACCGGTGCCGTGGTGTCGGACTGGGGTGCCGTTCACGACCCGGCAGCGGCGGTGCGCGCCGGGGTGGATCTCGAAATGCCTGGGACCAGGGGACGAAGCGTCCGCGAACTGATGGCAGCCGTCGTGGCAGGTGAGCTCGACGAGGCGGTGGTCAGTGAGAGTGCCGAGCGAGTGCGCCGGCTCGGCAGATACGGCCTGGGCGAGACGAATGCTGTCGATCCAGATGCTCATCATGCGATCGCACGGGAAGCGGCTTCGGCCTGCACCGTTCTTCTGAAGAACGAGGATGTCCTGCCCCTTTCTCCCGATGCTCGGATCGTGGTCATCGGCGAGTTCGCCAGAACTCCGCGCTTCCAGGGTGGGGGCAGCTCGCATGTCAACGCCACCCGGATCGACTCGTTCCTGTGCGCGGCCGAAGAGCACGCCCGCGGTCCGATCGAGTTCGCGGCAGGCTATGACGTTGATGGGGATGGTGACCCCCGACCCCTGCGGGAGGCCGCAGTGACCGCGGCCGCCGCGTGCGAGGTCGCAGTCATTTTCGTCGGACTCGGTGAGGCGGATGAGTCGGAAGGCTTCGATCGCACCTCCATCGACCTTCCGGAAGCGCAGACTGCGCTCATCCGGGCGGTGAGCACGGTTTCCGCGAAGACGGTGGTCGTGCTGTCGCACGGTGGGGTAGTGGGGCTCGAAGGATGGCACGACGATGTCGACGCGATCGTCGACGGGTTTCTTCTCGGTCAGGCTGGGGGCAGCGCTCTCGCGGAGATTATCTACGGCGTCGTGAACCCTTCCGGCAAGCTTGCGGAAACTATTCCGATGCGGCTCGAGGACACGGCCTCATTCACCAATTTTCCGGGTGAGCAAGGCCATGTAGTCTACGGTGAACGACTTTTTGTTGGATACCGGTCCGTCGCGACGACCGGGGTTGCTGTTCGCTATCCGTTCGGTCATGGCCTGAGCTACACGACTTTCCGTGTCCGACGCTTCCAGGTCTCGGTTACCGGCTCCGACCGGGTCACGGTGTCCGTCGCAGTCGAAAACGTGGGTGACCGCGACGGTGCACATGTCATTCAGATCTACGTGGATGCGTCCTCCCGCGGGTTTGTGCAGCGGCCGGCCCGCGAGCTGCGTGCGTTCGCGAAGGTCTTCATTCCGGCGGGTCGGTCTGCCGACCTCGAGCTGGCGCTCGATCGGAGGGCCTTCGCCTACTGGGACACCGAGCTCTCGGACTGGTGTGTGACACCAGGTGAGTACCGAGTGATTCTTGGCCGTGACGCGCTCACCTCGGATGCGGAGGAAACCGTGATTCTCGGCGGCGACCATATTGTCCGCGAACTCACCCTGCGGTCGACGGTGCAGGAGTGGTTCGATCATCCGGTCGTGGGGCCGATCCTACTCGAAACGCTGGAGTCCAAACTGTTGTTCGGTCTCGCCCAGCCGGGCACACTACGTGTGCTCGGATCGCTTCCGATGCAGAAGATTGTCAATCTCGTTGGCGAGGGGATTCCGCCCGGGGCCATCGAGTCATTGATGGCGATGACCGTGCACTCGGAAAAGTAGGAAGATACGATGAGTGACCCGTATTTCGACCGCATCCGGGCTCTTCACATGGAACTTGAGGCCGTCCGCCCGGACGCACAGCAGCCAGGCGACCCGGAGTTGATAGCACGGCTGATGCGGCCGCGGCCCACGGAAGCCGGCTATGCGGCGCCGGCCGCGGAGGTCAGCGAGGTCACCATAAGGGTGGCCTCAGACGCGTTCAGGATCCGGATCTATCGGCCTTACACCGCTGGGGCCGACCGGCCGCTACTCGTCTGGAGCCATGGCGGGGCGTTCCTCGGCGGCGACCTTGACATGCCCGAGGCAGATGCCGTCGCACGTGAGCTGACTGCTCGGGCAGACGCCGTGGTCGTCTCAGTGGACTACCGCCTGTGTGTCGAGGGCGTGCACTACCCGGCGCCCAACGACGACGTGGTCACGGCGTTCGGCTGGGCAGTTCAGCACGCGGAAGCGTTGGGAGCGGACCCCGCCCGGGTCAGCATCGGCGGCGCGAGCGCCGGTGCGTGCCTGGCTGCTGGAGCCGCGCTTCGCCTACGCGACGCCGGTGAGGCCCAAGCCGCCTCCGTGATCCTTGCCTACCCGGTAGTTCATCCTGTGCTTCCGATGCCGTCCACCGAGCTTGCGGAGAAGCTGGCCTCTCTCACTCCCGCGATGGCCTTCGCCCCCGAGATTTTCACCCCCGTGCTCGAGAACTACCTGGGATCGCCGGCCGACGAGGCGGCGGCCTACGCGACGCCCGGAGTGTTGGCGGCTGATCTCCTCGGGCTGCCACCGACACTCATCTTCAACTGTGAGTACGACGGGCTACGCGCCTCCGGAGAGAAGTTCGCCGAGCAGCTCCGTGCTGCAGGTGTCGAGGTGGTCTCAGGAACCGTGCCAGCTGTGCTTCATGGACATCTGAACCGACCGGGCCTGCCGGAGGCCGACGAGACCCTCACTCGCATGAGTGAATGGATCACCACCCATCGCCACGCGCCTACGGTGACCCGCTGATGCGAGTCGAGCGTCTCCGCACACTCCACCGGATCGAGCCGGTCGGCATCGACCAGGTCCCCGAGTTCTCATGGTGCATCTCCAGCCCCGAGCGTGACACCCTGCAGACCTCGTACCGGATCACGGTCGAGGACGGTGATCGCACAGTGTGGGACACCGGGCTCGTCGCCAGCGAATCACAGTCGTTCGTCGAATACTCAGGCAGCCCTCTTCGCAGCCGGACCCGCTATCGCTGGGCGGTCACGGTCGAGGACAACCACGGCAACACTGATACGGCCTCCGCGGGTTTCGAGACGGCCTTCCTCGACACGGCCTGGACTGCGAGGTGGGTGGAGAGCACGATCCCACGGCCCGCAGCTGAGAGCTGGGGGCACGGGACACAGCCGCCCGCCGTCGAGTTCCTCAGGAACTTCGCGGTTCACCACCCAATTCGATCCGCCCGCCTCTACGCCACGGCACTCGGCGTCTACCGCTTGACCCTCAACGGGCTCCGTCCCGATGACCGTGAACTCGCCCCCGAGTTCTCGGTCTATCGGAGGAGGCTCTACTACCAGACCTACGACGTCACCGCCCAGCTGCGGGAGGGGGCGAACACCCTATCGATGTACGTCGGTGACGGATGGTATTTCTGCCCGGTGACGCGTCCGCTTTCGTACGAGCTTCGCGAACTTCCAGCGGTTCTCTTCCAGCTGGAACTCGAATACGAGAATGATTCGACGGAGACAATCTTCTCGGATGGCAGCGAGATCTGCCGAACTGGCCCGGTGCAGTCATCGGACCTGTACTGGGGCGAGCGATTTGACGCGAGGGCTTCGTTCGGTGATCCGCGACCGGTCAAGATTGTCGATCTTGGCTACAGCAATCTCGTGGCTCAGCCAATCGATCCGATCCGGCCGGTGGCGCTCCTGCCCGCCGTGGTGACCTATGCGTCCCCGGAAGGGGATCTCATCGTCGACTTCGGTCAGATCGTGGCTGGCCGGTCTCGTGTGAAGATCGACGCGCCGGCGGGAACCGAGATCACCCTCGAGCACTTCGAGGTGACCACCGCCGACGGAGGTTACTTCAACTCGATGATCGCGGGTCAGAAGGATGTGTACGTCTCGGACGGTGCACCTCGCGAGTACGAGCCCCTGTTTACGTTCCACGGCTTCCGGTACATTCGCGTGTCGGGTCTGCCGTCGGTGAGCAAGGACGACTTCGCGGCCGTCGTTCTCACGACACCAAAAGAGTGTACCGGCACCTTCGAGAGCTCGGATCCGCGCCTCAACCGGCTCCACGAGAACATTCTTTGGTCGCAGCGGAACAACATGATGTCGATCCCCACCGACTGTCCGACACGGGAGAAGGCGGGCTTCACTGGCGACATCCAGATATATGTTCCCGCAGCCTTCGTCAACGAAGACATGACTTCGTTTCTGTCCGCCTGGCTGCGAAATCTCTCGGCTGAGCAGCGCGCGGACGGTGTCGTGCCGATGACCGTTCCGTTCACGAATCTCTACGAGCGCCTCTCGCTCCGCACCAGCGAGCAGTTCGGCGGCGAGGGCGTGACTGGAATTGCAGGATGGAGCGACGCGGCGGTGATTGTTCCCTGGGAGATGTATCGTGCGACCGGGAACACCCTTGTTCTGCGCGATGCATTTTCCTCGATGAAGTCCTGGTGCGACAGCATAATCACCACAGCGCGGAACCGGCGCGGTCCTGACAGCATCCCAGAAGAGCTCGACCGCTATCTCTGGAACACTGGTTTTCACTTCGGTGAATGGCTCATCCCGAGCCGGAAACAGGAGGAKGGGGACTTCGAGTTCACGAGGGAGTCTAGCGCGTACGTAGCGCCTTTCTTCGGCTATCGGGCCGTTCGCCTCCTCGCCGATGTCGCGGACGTGCTTGGCCGGGTAGACGACTGTGACTTCTATGCTGCGCAGGCGGCCAGGATGAAGGACGCGATTCAGCAGGTTTTTATGGCCGGTGACGAGCTTCCGACGAATCTTATGGGTGGCTACGTCCTCGCCTTCGCGTTCGACCTCGTTCCCGCTGACCGCAGGGACGCCTACGCTGCCAAGCTGGTCCAGCTGATCGAGGAGAACGGCGGCCTCCTCGACACGGGCTTTCTCGCCACGCCGTATCTGCTGGACGTCCTTGTGGAGATCGGTCGGGCGGATCTCGCGGTCGAGCTGCTCTGGGAGACCCGGCAGCCATCGTGGCTATACCAGGTCGACATGGGTGCAACGGCTATCTGGGAGAGCTGGGACGCGATGTCCCCCGATGGCACGCCGGCAATCTCCAGCTTCGACCACTACGCGTTCGGGTGCGTCGATGACTGGATCTGCAGAGAGGTAGCGGGGATTCAGGCGACAATCGCAGGATACAAGCATACCGTTATCGCCCCGCGCACCGACACGCGTCTGACCTCATGCACGCGGACCCTTCTGACCGAGTTCGGGGAACTTGCTGTGCGGTGGACAGGAGACCGGCTGGAGGTCACGGTGCCGTGCAACACAACCGCGACCGTTCTCTGGAACGGGCAAAGACATGAGATCGGCAGCGGCCGATATAGCTTCTAAGCGGCTGTCGCGAAGACAGATGTCCCACAGGCCCCGAGCGGGGCGCTCCTCCGGGTAACCCCGCCAACCCTCCACCGCGAAGGACAACGTGACGATGAGCTTCGAAGAGCTCGACCAACTGATCGCAGGGCTTGTGTCAGACGGCCAGCTTGCGGATGGGCAGTACGCGTTCGGCCGTGATGGTCTCATCGTCACCGCCCAGGCGTTCGGCGAGGCCACGCTCGACAGCCGCTTCTGCATCTTCTCCTCGACCAAGCCCATCTTTGCCTCGTTGGTGTGGCGTCTGCTTGACAACGGCAAGTTGGACCTCCGGACAAAGATCGCAGAAATCTGGCCGGAGTTCGGTGCTCACGGGAAGGACCGGATCACGATCGAGGACCTACTCGTCTTCACCGCAGGGATCCCAAGCCCCATGATTCCGCGTGACGCCGTGGGCACACGCGAGGGCCGTGCTCGGCACATGGAGCAGTGGGRGGTTGAGTGGGAGCCGGGCACCCGGTACGAGTACCACCCTTTCTCGGCAGGCTGGGTCCTCGGCGAAGTCGTGGCCCGGGTGACCGGGCTGGATCACGGCACGGCGCTCCGAGAGCTCGTTCTCGATCCGCTAGGAATCGCTCGCCTCGAACTCGGTGTCTCCGGTGATCGGATCGGYGAAATCCGGCCCGTCCGGTATATCCGGTCAGCCCCGTTCGACATCCTCGAGGCCCTGACGGGCGAGCCATCTACCGCGGGGTCCGAGGAAAAGGTGCTGTTCGACATCCGCTCCTTCGCGAACGACCCTGTCGTGATCGGGGCGGGAGCGCCCGGAGGAGGTGCGATCTCGGATGCAGCATCCGTGGCGCTCTTCTATCAGGCGCTGCTGCACAACCCCGAACGGCTGTGGAGCCGGGAGATTCTCGCCGACGCCACTGCCAACATCCGGAACCGGATGCCGGATCCACTTCGTCTCGGAGCGCCGGCGAACCGCACGATAGGACTTCTCGTCGCGACCGACGAGAATCCCAGGCTGAGTATTCCGGAGCACCACATCGACTTGGAGATGCATCCGTTCGGTCCCGCGGTGTCGCCGTCGACCTTCGGGCATGGCGGTGGAGGTGGGCAGATCGCGTTCGCGGATCCGGAGACCGGGTTTTCCTTCTGTTTCCTATCCAATGTTATCGATCGTGATGCATTTGCGGCATTTAACAACCAGCAGGACATCGTTGCGGCGGCTGTCTCCGCGATGACATGACGAGGTTKGGGGAAATGGTACTTCAGCGAAGGAGAGGCGGTTGCCAGGAACGCGTGAGCTCGGCTCGACGCGGGAAATGGCTGCCGATTTTCGGGGTAGGTTTACTCTTGATCGGAGCAGTTGGCTGCGCCGTCGATGGCCCCCCAGGGCATGAGGCTATCAGTGTATGCGACGCGCCGGGTGTGACGCCAGATGAAATCCGAATCGGTCTTATGTATTCCGATACCGGCACGTCCTCCACGGCTTTCGGTATGGCCCGGGCCGGCGTCGACGCACGTATAGGCCTGGCCAACGAGGAGGGGGGTGTACACGGGCGCAAGGTGGTATACGTTTGGCGGGACGATCAGATGTCTCTTGATGTCAGCAAGCGCGCCGTCGCGGACCTCGTTGAGAACGTCGGCGTCTCGGGTCTGGTGACGAGCAGCTTCCTCGCGGGTGCATCGGCATCGTACCTGACGGACCGGAAGGTCCCGGTGACCGGCCTGTACGTGGACTCGAAAATATCGGTGAGTGGCAGAAAGTTCACCGCGGTTGATCTGGTGACAACGATAGCTGACGCCTGGAGCCAGTATATTCAGAAAGGCCATAGCAAAAGAGTCCTGGTGGTCGTTTCCGACGGTCTGTCGCCCGCGAGCTCATTTGGGGACTATCTTCGCCAGGCGCTGGGTGGGGCTGGTATCGCCACCATCGGAACCGAGGTCTATGCATCTGCGGTGGGAAGCCCTGACCAGGTTGCACAGWGAGCTGTCACGCTGAATGCGGACGCCGTGATATTTCTCTCGGATCCAGAAGTTTCTGTTGATGTCATGCGGTCTTTGCATCGGATGGGCGCTCCTGTCAGGGTTGCGCTGTCCTTCTGGGGGTACGACGGGAATCTGGTCCAGACAGATCAGGCTGCCATGGCCGGATTGTCGGTGATGTTGTACCATGCCCCGCTCGAGGCTGGAGGGCCAGCAGTCGATAGGTACAAGAATGCGATGGCCCGATATGCTCCATACGCCGGACGGGTGGAGCAGGAGATCGCGGTCCGTGCCTACATAGAGACGGACAGGCTCATCACCGCACTCGCGGCCGCGGGCCAATGCCCGACTAGCCAGAAAGTGAATAGTGCGCTGGACGAAATTGTTAACTACGCGGCAGGTGGCCTGCTCAGACCCGTCACGGTCGACCCGGCGACGGGCGCCTTTCAGCAATGTTATGCATTCGTCCGCGTCAATGACAGGGCGGCGTATTTCGATATTGTGGACAATCAGATCTGCGGACGTGCTGCCGCAGTGAGGTGATCTCGCCCCTCCGGGGTTCTACGGGGCCGGAGGAAGCGGAGATATGGAAGCTGGCTCTGGTGGCTTCACGGTTGCCAGACTGGCACTGGTCATTGTTGCCACCGCTGTCGTAGATTCGCTCGGTTGCGACCCGTGCGTGATGCGTCCGTTCATCCAGAGCCCCAGCGGAAGCCCGACCGCGGCGATATGCCAGTACGAGAAGGCCCGGTAGATCAGTGTGGTCGCGCTGGCCTCGGTCACCGACGCTCCGGCAGAGGAGAGCAGCAGTGCGAGCGTCGGCTCGACGATGCCGAGGCCACCCGGCAGCGGTGAGACGTACCGGCCCACCTGGACCGCGAGATAGGCGAGCCCCAGGGTCTGTGGGTCCGTGTCCGCGCCCGTCGCTCGGGCCGCCGCGGCGAGGGCGAAGGCGTCCGTTGCCCAGTTCAGCCCTGCCAGCCCCACGGCGACGAACCAGTCGCGCTCCCGCAGTGAGTGCGTCGCCACCACGATCGCCCGGCCGACCTCGCGTGCACGCCTCATCCAGAACCGACCCCAACGCCATCGGCACGCGACGAGCGCCGGTGTACGCAGGCGATGCGTCGGATTGGCGGCCTGCCGTCGGCGGCGGAACGCCCTCTCCGGCAGGGATCTGACGGCGATCGGCAGGCAGCAGATGAGCGCCATGACCACAAGTACCGCCGCGACCTGTGGTGCTCCTGGCGGCCAAGCGGCGCCGAACAGCACCGCGCCGACGGCGTACATCCCGCACAGACCCAGAAGCGATGCGATGCCTGACAGCGTGAGTGCTCCCAGAGCTGTGTCGACGGTGATGCCGGCAGCCCGCAGATTGCTCAGGGTGTAGGCTGTCCCGGCCGCGGACCCGCCCGGGACGATCATGGTGATGGCTGTCTGTGCGTAGGTGACCATGAGTGCGCGTCGGGCACTGAGCTGTGCGCCCAGCGCGCGTAGCAGCACCAGTTGCTGGCCGGCGAACGCGAGGACGGACAGGACGGACAGGCCGCCTGCGGCGAGTACCCAGCGGCCGTCGGCTGTGGCCAGCACGGACGGGCTTTTCGGCAGGTAGCGGGCTTGCCGCGACAACATCACGACAGCGGCGATGACGACGAGGGCGGTGCCGGCCAGCCGCAGCCGCCGGGTCCATGCCGTGGCCCCGGCGCCCGCAGCCCGATTCGCCGGAACAGCGGCCTTATCCCGCGGAACACGGGACGTCTGGGTGGACTGGCTGCTGTTCGGCGGCGAGCTTCCGGTCACGTCCGCGTCTCGCTGCGGTCCGACCAGTCCCATCGCACGGTCTCGCCCGCGCCCGCGATGAATGCGTCGACGTCGTCGCCGGTCACAGGCGCGGGTCAACGTGGAGCTTCGGGCCGGGGCCGGCGTGAAGCGGGCGATCACCGGCGAGCACGGAGCCTACCTCTTCCAGTCGCACGGTCGCGGCAACAAGCGGGCRTGGGTCGATCTCGCCGGAAGCGAACGCCTTAATCGTCGCGTCGAGTCCAGGCGATGCGGAGAGAATGCCGACGGCCTTGACGTCCTTCAGCGCTAGCGCTCGGCTATCGATCAGGCTGGGTCTGGGCGCCAGGCCGACGTACACGAGCCGTCCCCCGGGCTCGACCAGATCGAGGGCGAGTCCTGGCAGGTGCGGGGCGTTGGAGCACTCGACGATCGCATCGAATGGCAGGCCGGGTAGTTGCTCCTCGGTCCAGCAGTTCTCGAAACCGATGGTGCGCGCGAAGTCCAGGGAGGGCTCCGACTGGCCCATGAGGTGGACTTCGGCGCCCTGAACGCGCAGGAACATGCCGACCAGCAGGCCGATGGTGCCCGGGCCGAGGACGAGCACGCGGTCGCCGGGCCCGACCTCGGTGGCACGCGCTGACCGCAGGGAGTTGCCACCGGGCTCCACCAGAGCGCCGAGCGCCGGGTCCACGCTGGCGGGTAGCTCGTGGAGTGAGGACACCGGCACCGAGATCTGCTCGGCCAACGCGCCTGGGCGGCCGTCGCGGACACCGACCTCCCCGCGAAATTCGCAGACGTGCTGGTTACCCCTGCGGCAGCGACGGCAGTTGCCACATCCGATCATGGTGTCGCCCATGACGCGCCTGCCCACCCACGCCGCGTCGAAGTCGTCCCCGACGGCGGTGACCAGACCGCACCATTCGTGCCCCAGCCTCAGGGGGTACGACGAGTGCCCCTGCTCGATGTAGGCCATCTTGCCGGAGTAGAGCTCGATGTCGGTGCCGCAGACGCCCACGCGCTCGACGTCGACCACCGCTTCACCCGGTGCCGCCGATGGCGCGGGGACTCGCTCCACGGCGAACTTCCGAGGGCCTGTGAGCACGAAGGCCCTCATGGTGGCACCGGTCATCGGGGCCCGAGGACATTCTGCCGAGCGGCGCCGAGTCGCTCGATGCCCAGCTCGATGACATCGCCCGATTGCAGCCACACCTGCGGGTTCATGCCCATCCCGACACCGGGTGGGGTGCCTGTGTTGATGAGGTCGCCAGGTTCGAGGACGAGGTACTGGCTGAGGTGGTGGACGATAAAGGAGGGGTTGAAGATCATCGTGCTGGTGGTGCCTGTCTGGCGGCGCTCGCCGTTGACGTCGAGCCACATGTCCAGTTTCGTAGGATCGGGGATCTCGTCAGTGGTGGCCAACCAGGGCCCGGCGGGGTTGAAGGTCTCGGCGGACTTGCCCTTGATCCACTGGCCGCCGCCACCGTTCATCTGGAACTCGCGTTCGCTGACATCATTGACCAGCACATAGCCGGCGATTGCGTCCTCGGCGAGGTCCACTGATTCGAGATAGCTCGTGCGCCTGCCGATGACGATGCCGAGTTCGACCTCCCAGTCCGGTTTCGTGGCGCCACGCGGGATGCGGACGTCGTCGTTCGGGCCGATCAGCGTATTGGGTGACTTGGTGAACAGGATCGGCTGCTCGGGGACCGCCTGGCCGGTCTCGGCGGCATGGTCGGAGTAGTTGAGCCCGATGCAGAGGATCTGGTGGGGCCGAGCTATCGGCGCCCCAATTCGCTCACCCGCGAATGTCGCGACGTGACCGGCTGCGGCGCGCTCGGCGACGACGGGGCGGATCCGGTCGATGCCGCCGGAGCCGAAGAACCTCTCGTCGAAGTCGGCCACGACGTCGGAGAGATTGACGTATGTCGTGTCGTCGAGGCGTGCGACCGGCTTCTCGGCGCCGGGCGCGCCGATGCGCATCAGGTACATGGGGTGTCGCTCCAGGGTCGGGCGGCGTTGGCTGGGTGTGGGCTGCGGGCCTCAGGTGCCGCCGAATGCGGAGGTCGGTCGCCACGGCGCGACCGGGATGCCCGGCACGGGGGCCCGTACGGTGAACAGGCGGCCGGAGAGCGGGAACTGCTCATGCTGGTCGGCCGTGAGCTCACTCGTGGCGGTGGAGATGACGAGGAGATCGAGGTCGCGGCCGGCGAAGGCGATGCTGGAGGTGTGCGGAGCCGGTACGGCGATGCGATCCACGAGCGCCCCGTCGGGGCTATAGCGACGTACTTCGCCCTCGCCCCACATGGCCACCCAAAGATGGTCCTGGACGTCCATGGCGATGCCGTCGGGATATCCCCTGTCCATCCGCACATGGAGTCGGCGTTCACCGACCGCGCCTGTCGCGGTGTCGTAATCACGCAGGTAGATGACCTGCCTCAGGGTGTCGACGTTGAACATCCGGGTGCCGTCGGCCGACCACGCCAGCCCGTTGGACAACATCAGGTCGTCATCCAGAGTCGCCAGCGAGCCGTCCTCCTCGAGGCGGACCAGGGACTCGTTTCGGGAGCCCTTGCTGAGCGTCAGAGTGCCGACCAGGAAGCGGCCCTCCGGGTCGGTGCTGCCGTCATTGCAGCGCCGGTCGACGCCCGCTGGCACCACCCGAGGTCCGTCGACCCGGGTGCCGTCCGGCCCGAACAGCACAAGTCGTTCCTGCGCAGCCACCAGTAGTGAGCCGTCCGCCGCGTACGTCACCGCACCCACCATCTCGCCGAGGGAGCGGCGACAGGTCACGGCGATCTTGGACCCGTGCCCGCCGCCGTCGACGACCTCGCCCTCGAGGATGTCGCCCTTGAGGATGTCGACCCAGAGCAATCGACCACGGGTGGCGTCCCAGACCGGTCCCTCCGCGAGGTGGAACGATTCCTTGGTCGCCACCTGCGCGATAGCGGTCAACTCTTGGCCCCCGGGGCAGCGAGTACATCCCGGATCTCGCCGACCCGGCTGACCAGGGTGGCAAGCGGCGTGCGGTAGGCCAGTGCGCTGACRCTGACCCCCCCGGGGGGCTTCGTCTCGGACAGCTCGACGACCGGAAGGGCAATGCAGGTCACGCCCATCTCGTTCTCCTCGTCGTCGACGGCATAGCCGCGCTCTCGGGTGAGATCCAGCTCGCGGTGCAGTGCCTCGGCGGTACAGAGAGTGTTGGAGGTCTTGCGGGGCAGAGGCGCCCCGCCGATCCAGCTCCTGATCGCCGTGAGGGAGGTCAGTTCGTAGGCCAGCAGAAGCTTGCCGACGCCGGTGGCGTGCGCTGGGTTACGTCCACCGATGGTCGAGGTGAGACGGATGGCTCCGGTAGGCGGATCAACCTTGGCCCGGTAGACGACCTCGCGGCCGTCGAGCACGGCGTAGTGCACCGTCTCACCGAACCGCTCCGCCAGCGTGTCCAGCACCGGCCGGATACGGACATGATCCGGCCGCGCCTCGTGATACGTGAACGCCATGCGAAGCAGCTCGTCGCCCAGGAGGTAGCGGCCGCGGCTGTCCTGGCTCGCCAGGCCTGCTCGCCGAAGCGACGCCAGAGCCCGGTGCACCGTCGGTTTGGCGCTTTCGATCGCGCGCGTCACCTCGTCCAGGGTCACACCGTCGGGATGCCTGGCGAGCTCCTTCAGCACGGCCAGCACYCGATCGGCCCCGACCAACCGCTCGTCGTCCACCGTCACGTTCCGAACTTTAGACTACCTTTCCAGTGAATGGAACAGGGCGGTAGGCTGCCGGCATTGGCCTCCTGCTCGTCGGGTCCGTGTTTCGCAGATTGAATTCCAATAGTTGGAACGAAGGTGGGCTCTGTGGATGAACGGCGACCAGGTCGCCTGCGCAGCTCGCAGTGGTACGGCGGGGATGACCGCAACGCCTACATCCACCGGGCGTGGATGCGCCGGGGGCTGCCGCCCAGCGCGTTCAGCGGGCGTCCTCAGATCGCCATCGCCACCACGGCGTCGGACCTCACGCCCTGCAACGCCCACCTGAACGAGGTGGCGGCATCGGTCAGGAACGGGGTCTACGAGGCCGGCGGTATCCCGCTGGACCTTCCAGTGGTGTCTCTGGGGGAGACCCAGGTCCGGCCGACCGCCATGCTCTGGCGCAACATGGCCGCGATGGCGACCGAGGAGATGCTTCGCGCTAACCCGATCGACGGCGTGGTGCTCCTCGGTGGCTGTGACAAAACGATCCCGGCGTTGCTCATGGCGGCGGCCTCGGTCGACCTGCCAGCCGTGGTGATCCCGGGCGGCCCGATGCTCACCGGGACCTTCCGCGGCACGCCCCTGGGCTGCGGCACCGACGTGTGGCGGCTGTCTGAGGAGGTCCGCGCCGGAACCCTGTCGGCAGCGGATTTCACCCGCTCGGAGTCGTCCATGATCCGCAGCCGGGGGCACTGCAACACGATGGGGACCGCGTCAACGATGGCACTGGTGGCGGAGGCGCTGGGCACGGTGATCCCGGGCCTGGCCGGCACACCTGCCCCGGACAGCCGCCTGCTGGAGGGTGCCCACGACACGGGTCGGCTGGTGGTCGAGATGATCGGAGCGGACCGTCGCCCGCGCTCCGTCCTCACCAAGGGCTCGTTCCGCAACGCCATCGTCACCTTGGCGGCGATCGGCGGCTCGACAAACGCCGTGGTGCACCTGCTCGCGATCGCCGGTCGGCTCGGTGTCGAGCTCACCCTCGACGACTTCGACCGGATCGGATCCGGCGTCCCGGTGCTCGTCGACCTGCTGCCCGCGGGGCGCTACCTGATGGACGACCTCCACCGCGCCGGCGGGCTGCTGGCGGTCCTGCGCGAGGTCGAGGACCTGCTCGACCCGGAAGCTCTCACGGTCACGGGCCGACCGCTCGTCGATTACCTGGGGAAGGCATCGAGATGGGATTCCGAGGTCATCCGCTCCCGCGCGGAGCCGCTGATGGGTGACGGTGGGATCGCCGTGCTGCGCGGCAATCTCGCGCCGGCGGGCGCGGTCGTCAAACCCGCCGCCGCCTCGCCCCAGTTGCTGCGACACCGGGGCCGTGCCGTGGTTTTCGACAGCATCGAGGACTTCCATGCCCGGATCGATGACCCCGACCTCGACGTGCACGCCGACTCTGTCCTCGTGTTGCGTGGCTGCGGGCCGAAGGGCTACCCCGGGATGCCCGAGGTATCCAACATGCCGCTGCCCAAAAAGCTGCTCGAGCAGGGAGTCCGGGACATGGTCCGGATCTGCGACGGCCGGATGAGCGGCACGGCCTACGGCACCGTCGTCCTGCACGTCGCTCCGGAGGCCGCCGCCGGCGGTCCGCTCGCCCTGGTACGCACCGGTGACGTCATCGTCCTCGATGTGCCCGGCCGACGTGTTGACGTTGACGTCCCGGCCGAGGAACTCGCGCGGCGAACGCCGAGCCAGACCACCATCGCAGGGTTCGCCAACCCCGAGCGTGGCTGGGAACGGCTCTACGTCGACCACGTCCTCCAGGCCGACACCGGAGTCGACCTCGACTTCCTCGTCGGCTCGTCGGGATCGCGGGTAAGTCGTGAGTCCCACTGACACGGCTCTGCTCGCCGTTCTGAAGGCGGCTCGCGCCGGCGTTGTCCGGGCCCGAGCGGCGGACCGGCTTTCACACGCGCACGACGCGTCGCACTACCTGCTCGAGCCCAAGGCCGTCGTCGTCGCCCGCGATACTGGGGACGTCGCCAGGCTGCTTCAGGTAAGTGCCCAGCAGGGAGTGCCTCTCACCTTCCGCTCAGGCGGCACGAGCCTGTCGGGTCAGGCCGGCACCGACGGACTGCTCGTCGACGCCCGCCAGCACTTCCAAGGCGTCGAGATCCTCGGTGACGGGCTCCGGGTACGGGTGCAACCCGGCGCGACGGTGCGTGCGGTCAACGCTCGGCTGGCCCGCTATGGACGCAAGCTGGGTCCGGACCCGGCGAGCGAGTCCGCGTGCACAATCGGCGGCGTCGTGGCGAACAACTCCAGCGGGATGGCCTGCGGCACCGAGCAGAACACATATCGCACGCTGGAGTCGGCGGTCCTCGTCCTGCCCAGTGGAAACGTCCTCGACACCGCCGAGCCGGACGCGGGCGAGCAACTGCGCGCCCTCGAGCCGGACATCCACGCGGGCCTGTTGGCGCTGCGGGACCGGGTCCGCAGCAACGCCGATTCGGTCGCCACGATCCGACGGCTGTTCTCGATCAAGAACACCATGGGGTACGGCGTCAACGCCTTCCTCGACCACGATGATCCTGTCCAGCTTCTACTCCGGCTGGTGGTGGGCAGCGAGGGCACACTTGCGTTCGTCGCCACCGCTACCTTCCATACCGTCCCCGTCCAGGCGCATGCCGCCACGGGACTTCTGCTCTTCTCCGACCTGTCTGAGGCCACCGCGGCGCTGCCCGAGCTGGTAGCTGCCGAGTTCGCGACCATCGAACTGCTGGACGCAACAAGCCTTCGTGTCGCGCAGCGAGACCCGCAGGCCGGCCAAGGGCTCAGAGGCCTTGCGGTTCGCGACCACGCCGCGTTGCTGGTTGAGCATCAGCAGCCGACGGCAGACGCACTGGCCGACCGGATCGCCATGGCAGGCAGGCTCTTCGGCACGCTCGGGCTCCAGTCCCCCGGGGAGCTGAGTCGGGATCCGGCCGGCCGGTCCGCGCTGTGGCACATCCGCAAAGGCCTTTACGCCACGGTCGCGGGTGCTCGGCCTTCCGGCACGACCGCGCTGCTGGAGGACATCGCCGTCCCGGTCGGAAACCTGGAGCCCACCTGCCGCGAGCTCACCATACTGTTCACCAGGCACGGTTACGCCGACAGCGTGATCTTCGGGCATGCCAAGGACGGCAACATCCACTTCATGCTCAACGAGCGCTTCGACGACCCGGCTCTCCTCGGCCGCTACCTCGCCTTCACTGACGACATGGTCGACCTCGTGCTCGGCCTCGACGGAACTCTCAAGGCAGAGCACGGCACGGGGCGGATGATGGCGCCCTTCGTCCGCAGGCAGTACGGCGACGAGCTCTACGACGTCATGCGGCAGATCAAGAGGCTGCTCGACCCCAGTGGTCTGCTGAACCCGGGGGTTCTCCTCGCCGAGGACGCCACCGTGCACGTGCGTCACCTCAAGTCGACCCCGACAGTGGAGGCCGAGGTCGATCGGTGTGTGGAGTGTGGCTACTGCGAACCGGTCTGCCCCAGCAGGGACCTCACCACCACGCCTCGGCAACGCATCGTGCTGCGCCGCGAGATCGTACGCGCCCGACAGGCCGGCGACTCGGCGCTCGCCGACGAGCTCGCGGCCGACTTCGACTACGACGCGGTACAGACCTGCGCCGTGGATGGGATGTGCAGCACTGCCTGCCCGGTCCACATCAATACCGGCGACCTCACCCGGCGTCTGCGCGCCGAGGGGGTCGGGCGCGTCGCGGAGCGCGGCTGGCTCGCCGCGGCCAGGCACTGGGACGGCGCCAGCCGTGCCGCCGGAGCATCGCTCAGCGCAGCCAAAGCCATGCCCGCACCGATCCCCACGGCCGTCACCGCGGCGGCCCGGAAGGTGCTTGGCGACGACGCTGTACCGTCATGGTCCGCCGACCTCCCTCGCGGTGGCCCGCGACGGCGACCGTTCGAGGCCGAGGCGGTGGTGGCGGTCTACTTCCCGGCATGTGTCTCCACGATGTTCGGGCCGGCGGCCGAAGGCCGCGGGGTGCAGGCGGCCTTCCTGGGCCTGTGCGCACAAGCCGGTGTCCCGGTCCGCGTGCCCGAAGGCATCGCCTCCCTGTGTTGCGGCACGCCGTGGAAGTCAAAGGGACTCACGCGGGGTCACAAGGCGATGCGCGACCAGGTCATGCCCCTTCTGCAGCGGGCCACGAACGGTGGTGAACTGCCGGTCGTGGTGGACGCCGCCTCCTGTACGGAAGGCCTCCACACGCTGCTCGCAGACGACGCCTCGCTGCGGGTCCTCGACGCCGTCGAGTTCGTCGACGCGATGGTTCTGCCGCGACTCGATGTCCGCCGTGCGTTGTCCTCGCTGGTCGTGCACCCGACCTGCTCCTCCACACAGCTGGGCCTCAACCCGGCGCTGCTGCGCATCGCGGCGGTGGTGGCGGAGAAGGTCGTGGTGCCGGAGGACTGGAGCTGCTGCGCGTTCGCGGGCGACCGCGGGCTCCTGCACCCGGAGCTCACCGCCTCGGCGACCGCGGCGCAGGTGCGCACTGTCGCCATGGTGGACGCGGCAGCCTACGCATCGCTCAACCGAACCTGCGAACTCGGGATGAGCCGGGCAACCGGCCGCCCTTACAGACACGTTCTCGAAATCCTTGCGGAGGTAACGAGCTCATGACCGCACCGGACGTGACCGCCAGGACGGCCCTGGTCACGGGCGGACTGAGTGGCCTGGGTGCCGCCGCGGCCGAGCGGCTGCGCGCTGACGGCCTACGGGTGCTTACCCTCGACCTCACTGACGGGGCGGACTTCGTCGCCGACGTCAGCAACGAGGCCGCGGTCGACCACATCGTGCGGGAGGCGGGGCCGGTTGACGTTCTGGTCAACTCCGCCGGCATCGTGGGCCCGAACAGGCCACTGCTCGACACCGGAGCGGACGAATGGCGGCGCACTCTCGACATCAACGTGCTTGGCACCGTCAACTGCATGCGTGCCTTCGTCCCGGGAATGGTCGAGCGTGGTTGGGGGCGGGTGGTCAACGTCGCGAGCATGGCTGGTAAGGATGGCAACCCCAACCTCGCGGCGTACTCCGCCTCCAAGGCGGCTGTGATCGGCCTGACCAAGTCCGCTGGCAAGGAGCTCGCCACCACCGGCGTCCTGGTCAACGCCATCGCGCCCGCGGTGATAGCCACGCCCATGAACGCGACCACGGCACCAGAGGTGCTTGACCACATCGCTAGCCTGATTCCCATGAAGAGGATCGGACGCCCCGAAGAGGTTGCCGAGCTTGTCTCCTTCCTCGCCTCGGTTCGCGTCAGCTTCTCCACCGGCGCCGTCTACGACATCAGCGGCGGCCGCGCCACCTACTGAGGTGGATGACCTATTGATGCGTGGATTCCACATGGCCGCCTTCCGTGCGGTGAATTCGAGTCAGCCTGCCAGGCGCCAAGCCGGACCTTGTTGTCGCGGACGAAAGCCGTGAATCCGTTCGCCTGCCAGGGCCGAAAAACGGAAGATCTGCCGTCACGGGAATCATTAGGGATTTCCCACCGTCCACGGCATGAACCGACGTGACCAGCTGTCCGGCTAGATATTTGTCCGGTTGTACGTAAGATGGCATGGGACGCCGGCTTCGGCCCGGATGTGGTGGGCGGGCGGAGATTCGCCGCATGTCGGGTTCATCGCCGGCTACGGTCGGTCGTGGATCATTCCGCCCGGCCAGGTCGATGGCTAAAACCTTGGAAACATCTCTTATCGGACAGTGTTGTTGCCGTCAATCGGGCCAGATGCAGACTGGATGGATGGGTTGAACGTAGGCCGAGACGGGGCACGAGGTGCGGGGTGTAGATGGGATCAGAGAGGACGGAGCTGGGCCGACATCCGCCAGGCATAGTGCGGATGGACGTGCTACACGAGACGGAACGGACCCGAGTGACCCGGGTGATGTTGCCGGCTGGGAGTCTGATCCGGAAGGAGCCGCTGGGGCCTGGTGCGGAACGGCGGTTGGGTCATGAGATCGAGATCCTGAAGCGGCTGTCCGGTGTTGACGGGGTGGCACAGTTGGCGGCTGATGCGCCGCTCTGCCCTGGATCGATCCTCCTGACTGACGTCGGGGGAGTTGCTCTGCGAGAGCTCCCCGCTCCGTTACCCCCGGCCAGACTGGTCGAGTTGGCTGAGTCGCTTGCGCGCGCGGTGGCCGGGGTGCACCGCCTGGGTGTGGTGCACCAGAACATCAATCCGGCGAACATCGTGGTGTGTGGGGACGGGAGTGCCCCGTATCTGGTCGATTTCGCCCTTGCGGCCAGTATCGCCGAGCTTCGGCCGGCGTTTCTCCATCACAGAGAGATCGTGGGAACGGTGCCGTATCTGGCGCCGGAGCAGACCGGGCGGACCGCCCGCCTGGTCGACCAGCGGGCCGACCTGTATGCACTCGGGGCCACCTTGTACGAGCTGGCTACCGGCGCGCCGCCGTTCGGTTCGAGCGACCCGTCAAGGATCATCCAGGATCACCTGGTGCGGGTTCCAGTGCCACCCGCGGCGGTGAACCCGCTGCTGTCGGCGGAGTTCTCGGCGATCATCATGCATCTGTTGAAGAAAGAGCCGGACGATCGCTACCAGACTGCCGATGGGCTGGTGCATGATCTCGCTCGGCTCCGCCGCGGTGAGCGGGTACGCGATCCCGGCGCGCACGACTCTCCGCTGCGCCCCCTGACACCGTCCCGGCTGGCCGGGCGGGAGGACGAGATCCGGGCTTTGGATAAGGCGTTCGCGGAGGCGATGGCGGGCGGCTGCCGCGGTGTCCTTGTCAGCGGCGCGCCGGGAGTAGGTAAGACATCCCTGGTCAACGAGCTCCGGCCGATTGTGGCCGGACACAACGGCTGGTTTGTGGCCGGCAAGTTCGACCAGTTTCGCCGGGACGAGGAGTATGACGGTGTTCGCCAGGCGTTCCGGGCACTAGGCCGGTTGTTGCTGGCCGAGCCAGAAGAGTATCTGGCCAAGGTCAGAGGCCAGCTCCTGGAGGCGTTGGGACCCAACGCCGAACTGGTTGCCGCTGCCCTTCCGGAGCTGGCCGCGCTATTGAAGGTCGCTCCTGACCCGGGTGATCCGATGACGGCCCAGGTGCGGCTACAGCACGCTTCAGTCGCGGTACTGCGCACCGTCGCGTCCTTGCGGCGGCCGGTGGTGTTCTTCGTCGACGACCTGCAGTGGGCTGGGCGGACACCACTGGGTTTCATCGACCTGATCCTCGGCAGTGAGGAACAGGCAGAGGGGTTACTTCTGGTCGGTGCCTATCGGGACAACGAGGTAGATATCGCTCACCCGCTGACACCGATGCTCGACCGCTGGGGTCACCTGCCGGTACAACCTCGTCATCAGCGGTTGGGGAACCTGTCGCCCGCGGGGCAGAGGGCCATGGTCGCCGACGTCCTGCGGATTGCCCCTGAGTCGGCCGCGGAGTTGGCGCGGATGATTGAACCTATTACCGAGGGTAGTCCATACGACACGGTTGAACTGTTCAACGCGCTGCGTCACGAGGGCCTGCTCATTCCTGGAGCGAGCGGCTGGCAGTCGGATCGGGCCGCACTGCGTTGCCGGCTTGCCGTCCTAGACATCAGGAAGCTGCTGGCCTCCCGCGTGGCATCGTTGCCCGCGCAGACCCGCGAGGTGCTCATGGTTATGGCCTGCCTGGCCGGGCGGGTGGAGCTGGATCTCTTGGCGGTGGGGACCGGGCTTGCAGCCGAGGAGGTCGAGCGACGGCTCGCGCCCGCCTACGCCGCCGCCTTGCTGGTGCGGGAGTACGACGACCGGCCGGCCATCCGGTTTCATCACGATCGGACGCAGAAGTCACTCCTGGACACGATCACCGCGACCGAACAGCGTGCCATCCGGCTGTGCCTGGCCCGGCGTCTGGCCGAACGAGAGGAGTTCTTCGCTGTGGCGGCGGCGCAGTATCTGCTGGTCGCCGACGTGGTTCAGGCCACGGAGGAGCGGCAGCTCATGGCCAGGCTCTTCCGACGGGCCGCCGGCCAGGCTCGGGTGCTCAGTAACTACTCGCTGGAGGAACGGTTCCTGACCGCGGCGGTGCCGCTCATCGATCCGGCTGATACTGAGCAGCTGATCGCGGTCGGCACCGAGCGGCACGCCGCCCTTTACCGGCGTGGTCTGCTGGAAGACGCCGATGAGGCCTACGAAGCTGTCTGTCGGCTCTGTAGCCATCCAGCCCAACGCACCGCGGCCGTCGAGGCGCAGGTTGTCAGCCTGACCAACCGAGGCCTGGCTCGGGAGGCGATGCGGCTCGGCCTCGACCAGCTCGGGCACCTCGGTTTCGCCTTCCCGGAGCGGGATCATCTGGACGCGGACATCGACCGCGGGCTCGACGAGCTCCGTCGGTGGATCGATCGGACCAACGAGTCGGATGATCTTCGACGGGCGGGTTGTATCGACCACTCCCTACTCGCCGCCTGCAGGGTCATCGACCGGCTTCTGCCCGCGGCCTACTTCTGCGATCAGGCGATGCTGGGCTGGCTGACCGTGAAGGTATTGGAGATGTGGGCACAGCATGGCCCGCATCCCACCTTCCTCGGTCCGGCCGCCTGCGCTGCGTTTGTGACCATCGGCCGCCATGGCGACTATCACACCGGGTACCGCGTCGTGCAGCGCCTCCTCTCGGTGAGCAGGAAACTCGGCTATGACCTTGAGATCGGACGTGCCCAGTTCCTCTACGCGGCCGGTGCCGGACACTGGTTCGACTCCCTCGATGACAATATTTCCAGGGGCCGTCGTGCCTTGGAGGCGCTTGTCCACAGTGGGGATCTGCAGAATGCATCCTTCACACGTTACATGCTGACGTACAACCTGCTGGATTGCGCCCCGTCTCTCGACGCTCTTCTTACCGAGGCCGACGCGGCGCTCGCATCTGCGGTGAGCACGGGCAATGCGCATCTTGTGGAGACCGTCCAGCCGTGCCGCCATCTGATAAAGATTCTGCGTGGAGAGGCCGTCGAATCGGAAGCCGACGAGGCGTCTGCCCTGAACAGGCTGGCCATCAACCCGCTCGCACTCGCTCACCTGCACGTCACCTCGGCGCTCGCCGCAGCAATCTTCGATCATCCGACCAGGCTGGCGCGGCACACGGCGGCGTCGATGCGGTTGCTTCCGGTGGTCGAGCCGATGTATGTGACAACGACAGCACGCCTGCTTAGGACTATGTCGCTCGCGGCACAGGCACGGGCCACTGAAGGCGGTCAGCGTGAGGCCTTGCTGGCCGAGCTGGACGAGTTGGTCGCCTGGATGTCCGCGCGCGCGGCCGACGCGCCGGTCAACTTCCTCCACCTGCTGCGTCTGGTCGAGGCAGAACAGGCCTGGGCTGTCGATGATTTCCGCAAGGCGGCGTACACGTTCGACATCGCGCAGCGCGAGGCGTCGACGAGGGAACGCCCATGGCACCGAGCGCTGATCCTCGAACGCACCGCCCGGTTCTACTTCGCCCACGGCATGCTGGAGGCCGGAAGCGCTCCGCTCGCGGCTGCCCGCCGTCAGTATCTGGCCTGGGGCGCGACGGCGAAGGTCARCCAGCTCGACTGGGTCCATCCGGTGCAGGGCATCGAGTTCACCACCATGGATCCCGATGCGCGGCGGCTGGCGGAGCCCGCCGGGTGCAGGCCCGCCGCCACGACCCGAACCATCGACCTGTTCGGTATCGCGGCCGCGTCCCAGGCACTCGGTGCGGAGACCACCATTGACGGTCTACGGGCAAGGGTCGGAGGAATCCTGTCGGAAATGACCGGGGCCACCAGCGTCCACCTGTTGCTGCATGAGGAGGCGAAAGCCGGCTGGTCCGTGCCGGTAGGCGACGGCGGCACCGTCTCACTCGACGAGGCCGGCCGGCGGCATATGCTGCCGGCCTCGGTCATCTGGTACGTCGATCGGACCCGCCAGCCCCTGGTCATCGACGACGCGACCCACGACGACAGGTTTCGCCGCGACCCCTACCTCGCAGATCTTGACCGTTGCTCCCTACTGGCCCTGCCGATCACAATTCGCGGCACGCAGGGAGCGATGCTTCTCCTGGAGAACCGGATGATCCGAAGCGCGTTCACGATTGAACGCCTCGACGGAATCATGCTGGTTGCCGGGCAGTTGGCGGTCTCGCTGGACAACGCCCAGATCTACGCATCGCTGGAACGCAAGGTTGCCGAACGAACCCAACAGCTCTCCGTCGTGAACCGCCGGCTGCTACAGCTGTCGACTACCGATCCGCTGACTGGCCTGGCCAACCGCCGGCGCCTCAGCGAGGTCCTCGATGTGGAATGGAACCGCGCGGGACGCCATCTCACCCAAATCGCGCTGACAATGGTCGATATTGACCATTTCAAGCTTTACAATGACCACTTTGGGCACGGCATAGGCGACCGGTGCCTCAAAAAGGTCTCCGCCTGCCTCGCCAGGAATGTCTGTGAGAACCATCTAGTTGCTCGCTATGGTGGCGAGGAGTTCGCCATTGTGATGCCACACACCGGCCTGGGTGCGGCCGCCCGGCTCGCTCACCGGAGCCGTTTTGCAGTCGAGGAGCTGGCCGAACCACATCCGTTGGTCGACAGGGGAGTCGTCACCGTGAGTATCGGTGTCGCGGCGACGACTCCCACCCCCGACGGCGATCTCAATGCCTTCTTCGAGGCCGCCGACGCCGCGCTCTACAAGGCCAAGCGCCGCGGCCGCAATCGGGTAGCCGTGGCACGTCGATAGCCCGGCGGATCCGTCATATCGGATAGCCGGACCGTCGCGGCGACCGCGCACGGTTGCTTATCGCATGCTATAACGGAATAACTATCTTTTGTCATTTTCCGTTGTCCAGAGCAATACGTAGAGCATCGACGATCGGACCGAACGGGGGAGTGGCGCGCACGTGATTCGTGAGGTAAGCGAACGCGATGCCATAGTCAGGGTCGGCGAAGGCTGTCTGGCCGCCGGCGCCGTCATGGCCGAGTGAGTTGGGTCCGAGCCATGTCATCGAGCCGGAGCCGAGCTGCACACCGGCGCCCCAGCGTGGGTGGGACCCGGACACGCTGTCGTCGCCACTCAGCTCGCCGTCCGGAGTGACGAGTCGCTGCTCGCTGTCGTCCTCTGACAGGCCGTCCCAGCCGGGGCCCTCGCTCCGCACCGCGACGAGACGCTTCACATCCTCATCGCCTAGAAGTCGAACACCGTGGGTCGAGGCGACCGTCGCCGACCAGATCCGGGCCAGGCCAGATGCCGTACCAAGCCCGGCCGCACTGACGAGGCCAGCCTTCTGCACCCGGGGATCATTCACGCCGCCTGCGCCGACCAGGTCCGACGGTAGCGCGCCGCCGGCGGTGAACGCACGCAGCGCCGCCTTCGGCAGCACGGTCTTGATCAGGGCAGCCTGATTGCTCCATTCCGTCGACGTCGTAACGTGCGCGACCTGTTCAACGTCGTGGTTGTCGGCCCGAAGGGTGACGGCCGCGTCCAGAGGTGTGGCGATCTCCCGCGCGAAGACCTCCGGGAGATCTTCACCGGTGGCGCGACGCAGGATCTCGCTGATGAGGGGACCCCAGGTGAACGGGTGGTAAAGGTGCTTCGAGGCGCTGGGCCACAAGGGTGCTTGTGCTGCCAGTCGGGCCGCGAAGGCTCGGATGTCGATCAGGTCGTCGACCGTCATGTCATCGTCCGGGGCGATGAGGCCAGCTCGGTGGGCGAGGACGTCGCCGACCGTGATGCTCTCCTTGCCCTGAGCAGCGAATTCGGGCCACGCGCGGGAGACGGGCGCGTCGACGTCCAGGCGGTTGTTCGCCACCAGCCAGGCGGCCGTGAGAGCCGCGAGTCCTTTGGTCGTTGAGAACAGGACTGTCTTGGTGTCCTCCGCCCACGGGCGTTGCGTCCGGACGTCGGCCAAGCCGCCGTAGATGTTGACGACCTCCTGACCGTCGTGCCAGATCGACAGGGCGGCACCACCTGTTACGGGGTCGAAGGTCGCGCTGAAGGCCTCGACGACGGGCTCCATCGTTTCAGGGAACGTTCCCTGGACATTTCTCAACGACTCTCCTCGGAGACGGAGGTGGTCGGACTCGCATCGATGCGCGAGTCTGGGCGGCGCGCCCAGCCGGTTGATCCGGCCATCCGGACGCGTCGACGCTACGGTTAAATCTATCCATGTGGAAGGGTTTGAATGATGGTGACTGTACCCTCCTGAGTACTCTCATGAGGAACAGAGGTGTCCATCGAGCGTCGAGCCCAGTTCGGATGGCAAGGGGGCGGATCATGGCAGGCGTGGTTCGCGGCGAGTACGCAGGCACCGCCCAGCGCCGGCGGGACATCATCGCCGCCGCAGTCCAGGTCTTCTCCGAGAACGGGTTTCGGGACGGCTCGCTGCGTGATGTTGCCGAGCGTGCGGGCATGACCCACGCCGGCATCCGCCACCACTTCCCGAGCAAGGTGAAGCTACTCGAAGCGGTTCTAGCCTGGCGCGATGAGGAGGCGCTCGCGCGCGGCGGCGAGGGTCGACCCGCAGGGCTCGACCTGCTGCGGGTCTGGATCGGGGCCATCCAACACAACACCGACACGCCCGTGCTGGTAGAGCTCGAGATGACACTCAGTGCCGAGGCGGTGGCACCCGATCACCCGGCGCACGACTACTTCCGTGAGCAGCGCATGGCCGCGATCGCGCTGCTCGAGCGGGCCTTCGTGCTCCTTCAGGAGCGTGGCGAGCTGGTGTGTGGGTTCAGCCCGGAGGGTGCTGCCCGGATGGTCGTGGCATGCACCATCGGACTGCAGTCGATGTGGCTGCTGGACCGCTCGATCAACCTGCATGAAGAGCTGCGGAGATCGGTTCAGACGCTGGTCACGGTCCAGCTCTGAGCTCGCGCCTCGGGCTGTTGCCCTGAGGGATGATCACTGTTTTCGCGGCCCCGGATGGCGGCTGCGGCGCTCRGCGTGATCTATCGGCCGGTTGAAGCCCTGAGGCGGGCTGCGTGTTCCTGCTGGGCCCTCGAGCCTGTAGGGGCCGGGGATCGTTCCCGGACCGTCTTGGTCGAGAGGTGTGCAGGTGACCCAGCGTGCCCGGTGTGTCCCGGAGTGCCTCTAGCGCACCCGTACGAATCCCTTCCATTTGGAAGATTTTTGCTGTAATCTTGATCACGTCATGCTGTGCGGTTCGCCAGCCTCGGAGTCGCGGAGGGTCGGCCTTGTTGCGATTAAGGTCCGCGGAAGGCTTCACCGCGGACGCAGACTTGGTGCTCACTGGATACAGGAGTCGTGGCCAGGCGAGTACGTCGCGGGTCGGGGCGGTGCCGCCCAGTGAGGTGATCGGGACACCTGGCTGTCGAGGACACCTGGGTTCCCCATCTTGAAGCAGGCGGAGCCGAGTTCACGGATGCAGGCGGCGAGTGCGGGGAGCCCTGGTGATTCGAAAATCCTTTAACGAAGGCTGGACTGTCGCGCCCAAGAAAACGTTCTATGCAGTGATGGCTGGTGGTGTGTCATCGCGACCCGTGCGTCTGCCGCACGACGGAATGCGAGATCTTGATCGAGATCCGGCCAGTCCGAGCGGAAGTCGGAGTGGCTACTTCCCGAGCGCACACCTTGCCTACGAGAAGACGTTCGACGTTCCCGCCGAATGGCGTGACAAGACTGTTGCCGTCGAGTTCGAAGGYGTCTATCGCGATGCCATGGTCTACGTCAACGGAGACTTTACCGCACAGCGACCCAATGGCTACAGCCCGTTTTCGCTGACGCTGGATCCCTTCTTGCGCTTCGGTCAGCGCAACGTCATCAGGGTCGAGCTCCGGGCGCATGACGATAGCCGGTGGTACACCGGCGCGGGAATATATCGCAACACGTGGCTCGGGGTTGCCGACCCCGTGCACATCCCCTTCGGCGGTGTCCAGGTCCGTACATCCGACATCGAGCGTGATCTCGCCGTCGCTGCCGTGCATGTCGAGGTCGCAAATCCACTGCGGCACGCGGTTACCGTCCGTGTCCACAGCGAGATTCGGGACGCGGCCGGGCGCTCGACCTCGCGGTCGTCGATTCCGCTGACTGTGCTGCCAGGCGAGCCAGCGATAGCGCGCCTGCGGCATTATGTCACTCATCCGCAGCTGTGGGACGTCGATGAGCCATCGCTCTACTCAGTACAGGCAGTGGTCACCGACGAGAGCGGCGCCCAGCTCGACGAGGCGGCGGCCACCTTCGGTTTCAGGACGGTGCAGGTCGATCCCGTGAACGGCCTGCGCCTCAACGGGCGCACAGTGAAGCTGCGCGGCGGCTGTGTACATCACGATCATGGCCCGCTCGGAGCCGCTGCCATCGACCGCGCGGAGTACCGTCGCGCTGAGATTCTCAAGGCCGCCGGCTTCAACGCGGTGCGTAGCGGTCACAACACCATCAGCCCGGCCTTCCTCGACGCGTGCGACCGCGTCGGCCTCCTCGTCATGGACGAGCTCGCCGATGTGTGGACCGAGAGCAAGACCTCCCACGATGCGGCGCTCACCTTTCCCGAATGGTGGGAACGAGACATTGAGGCGATGATCCGCAAGGACTTCAACCACCCTAGTGTGATCATGTATTCGATCGGCAACGAGATCCTCGAGGTCGGTCGTCCTCTCGGCTCGGCCTGGGGACGTCGTATCGCGGACAAGGTGCGCTCACTCGATGCCTCGCGCCTTGTCACGAACGCCGTCAATGGCCTACTTGCAGCTACGGACGTGCTCCTCGGAACCAGCCCGACAGACGAGCCTTTCGACATCAATGTCATCCTGTCAAAGGATGGAGTGAGCGCCTTTGGTGCATCGGAGCTGGTCACGCGTAGGACCGAGGAGACGCACTCTCAGGCCGATGTCTGCGGCATCAACTACTCCGAGGCGCGCTACTCCCTCGATGCGCAGCTTTTTCCTGAGCGCATCCTGGTTGGTTCCGAGACCTTCCCCGGAGCCCTCGACGTGCTCTGGGAGTTGGTTGAGAAGCACCCGCAGGTCATCGGTGACTTCGCCTGGACCGCGTGGGACCACCTTGGGGAAGCAGGAGTGGGCCGCCCCGTCTATGCCGACGACGCGGACCAGCCGACCGGGCTCGTATCGCCCTATCCGTGGCTGTTGTCCGGTGCTGGGACCATTGACATCACCGGACGGCGTCGGCCAATCTCCTATTGGCGGGAGACGGTCTGGGGTTTGCGGACGGAGCCGTACATCGCGGTGCACCGCCCGCAGTTCCACGGGCGCCAGGTGCGGCTCACCGCGTGGTCGTGGGACGACGCGCTCGAGAGCTGGAACTGGGCGGTCGCCCCCGGCTCGCCGATCATCGTCGACGTCTACAGCGATGCCGACGAGGTGGAGCTTCACCTGAACGAACGGCTGCTTGGCAAAGCGTCGGTCGGAGCAGTCAAGTCCTGTATCGCGCGATTCGAGACGGCATACGAGCCCGGCACGCTGACGGCAGTGGCGTATCGAGACGGGCTGGAAGTGGGCCGCGCTTCGTTGCGGAGCGGACAGGGCGACCTGAGGCTTGTCGCGTCCATCGACCGGGACCAGATCGCCGCCGATGGGACTGACCTGGCGTACGTCGAGATCGCGATCGCTGATGAGAGCGGGACCGTCGCGAACGAGGTGGAGGCCCTCGTCAGCCTCAGGGTTGACGGCGCTGCTGAGTTGGTGGGTTTCGCCAGCGCGCGACCGGACAACACCGAACCGTTCGGCTCCGATGCTCATACGACCTATGAAGGTCGCGTGCTCGCGATCCTGCGGCCGACCCGGCCAGGCCGGATCTTGCTCACAGCTGAGGCGGACGATCTTCCCGGTACATCGGTCTCGGTGACAGCCGTAGCCGAGGGATGAATCTGTGTGACCAAGATACATATATTTTAAAGAGTGACGTCGGAGCGACGATCCGTGGCACAGATGTCGCATCATGGCGGCCGGTGGGAAGCATGGTGTTGCCGATTATCGTTATGTCTGTGGCGCAGGTGCCTCCCTTTCGGGCTCACGCAGAATATTGGTGTGCGGGTCCGGCCTGACCGTCCTTGAATGAGGAGAACTTATCTAATGCGTCGTGCTGTGTTTACTCAAGATCATGATTCTTTTCGGCAGATCCTGCGCACTTTCATCGAGAACGAGGTCCAGCCACACTATTCTGCTTGGCTGGAAGCTGGTCAGGTGCCACGGGAACTCTACAAGCACCTGGCGGCCTTGGGGCTGTTCGGGATCGAGGTGCCAGAGGAGTATGGCGGTGCGGGGATCGAGTCGATCAAGTATCTGGCAGTCGAGTCCGAGGAGTTGGCCCGGGCTGGAGTGGCTTTCGGCGGCTCGGCAGTGCACGTTGCCCTCTGCCTGCCATACCTGCTGGCGCACGCGACAGAAAAGCAGAAGATGAGGTGGCTTCCGGACTTCATCTCCGGGGAAACCATGTTCGCGATAGCCATGACTGAACCCGGCGCCGGCTCGGACCTAAGTGGCATGCGGACCACGGCGACACTGTCGGAGGACGGCTCGCACTACATCCTCAACGGCTCCAAGACCTTCATCACCGGAGGTGTGCTCGCGGACCGGGTGATCGTGTGCGCACGCACTTCTCCCGTCGATAGGAACCCGCGCCACGGAATCACTCTTCTGGTCGTCGACACGGCCGCTCCCGGATATACCGTGGGGCGCAAGCTGGACAAGCTGGGACTGAAGGTCTCCGACACGGCTGAGCTTTACTTCGACTCGGTCGAGGTGCCCAGCGAGGATGTGCTGGGTGAGGTCGGAGAGGGTTTCAACTACCTGATCCGGCACCTGCCTCGGGAGCGGCTCACGATTGCGATCTCCTCTGCGGCGCAGGCAGCTGCCGCCCTACGCTTCGCGATCGAGTACACCCAGAACAGATCCGTGTTCGGCCGTCCGGTCGCGGACTATCAGAACACCAAGTTTGAGCTGGCGTCATGTAAGGCGGAAGTCGACGCCGCACAGGCCGTCTCCGACCGAGCGATCGAGGCTTATGACGCCGGCGAGCTGACCGCCGCTGAGGCTGCCTCAGCCAAGCTTTTCTGCACCGAGGTTGCTCACCGCGTCGTAGATCGCTGTCTGCAGCTTCATGGAGGCTACGGATACATGAACGAGTACCCGATCGCGCGACTGTACGCGGACAACCGCGTGAACCGCATATACGGGGGAACCTCGGAGGTCATGAAGATGCTCATAGCCAAGGATATGGGTCTATAGTGCAACATCTCCGGTCCCCCCAATCCAACCGGTCTGCTGCTCCAACTGCCCCTGTTGTGGGGAAATAGCTTAGCGCTGATGCTGCGGACCGATCGCGTCGCGGACGTCTACGTGTTTCCTGCTGGGCTCTTGGGTCGGTGAAAGCTACCGAAACTCCGCACCCGTGGTCGGTGACTGAACGTCGCGATCCTCGAACTGGCGAACCTCTACCCCTGTGAATGACTGCTGATCCGACCGGGCCGGCCGGTGTGATCCTGATTTGGAGTCTGGTCTGTGGTGGGCCGGAAAATCTCCTGAAGGTCGTTTCACTGTGGCTGCTCCTCGACGCCCCTCCTACCCGCGAACCCTCCTAAGGAGAACTCATGTCGTTCAATCTGGCCGGCATCCTCCGTGAATCAGCCAAAGCGCGTCCAGGAAGCCTTCTGTGTCAGATCAATGAGACGCCCTTCACTTACTCGCAGGTCGACGAGATTTCCGGGCGAATCGCAACGAGCCTGCTGGGACTGGGACTGGAGCCGGGTGACAAGGTTGCGGTTCAGCTGCCCAATCTTCCCCAGTTCGTCTTCACATACTTCGCGGTCCTCAAGGCCGGTCTGGTGCTGGTTCCCTTGAACCCGCTGCTGAAGGCCCCTGAGGTTGCATACCATCTGCGTGATTGCGACGCCAAGCTCCTGGTGACTTTCGAAATGTTTGCCGCAGAGGCGCGGCGTGGCGCGGTGGAAGCCGGCGGCGTTCCGACGTATGTCGTCAACCTTCCGGACAGCACCGCGCTCCCGGAAGGGGCGAAACACTACGACGAGCTCTACTTCGCCGAGGACGGTCGAGACCTCCACCCGACGAACGCCGACGACACCGCGGTTCTGATCTACACGAGCGGAACCACCGGGCAGCCCAAGGGCGCCGAACTCACCCACTTTCAGCTGTACATGAACTGCACCATAACCGGGGAGCTGCTCGGGCTGCACCGCGAGGACATCCATCTCGCGGTGCTGCCACTGTTCCACGTTTTTGGACTGTCCAGCGTGCTGAACTGCACAGTCCGGCACGGCGCGGCGCTGGTGCTTGTCCCCAGGTTCGAACCCGAAGCCGTGATCGATGCCATCGCGAAGAACCGGTGCACCGTGTTTTCGGGCGTGCCGACGATGTACGCCGGTCTGCTCAGCATCGACACCACGCAGCGAGATCTGTCATGCCTTCGGGTTGGGGTGGCTGGCGGCTCCTCGCTTCCCGGTCATGTGATCAGATCCTTCGAGAAGAAGTTCCAGAGTTGCGTCATCCTCGAGGGATATGGGCTTTCGGAGTCTGCTAGCGCGACGACGTTCAACATCAACGCCGAGCAGCGCAAGGTGCTCTCGGTCGGCAAGCCGATCTGGGGGGTCGAAGTTCGGGTGGTGGACGAGAAGGGCAATGAACTGCCGTCTGGACCTGAGCACATCGGCGAGATTGTGATTCGGGGTCACAACATCATGAAGGGATATTACAAGCGACCCGAAGCCACTGCTGAGGCCCTCCGCGACGGCTGGTTCCATACCGGCGATCTGGCCTACACTGACGGTGACGGCTACTTCTATATTGCCGACCGAAAGAAGGATCTTGTCATCCGGGGTGGCTACAACGTCTACCCGCGTGAGGTCGAAGAGGTCCTGTATGCACACGACGCTGTGGTTGAGGCAGCCGTGATCGGGAAGCCCGACGACCGGTTGGGTGAGGAGATCCTCGCGTTCGTTGCCTGCGCGGAGGGTGTATCGGTATCCGCCGATGAACTAATTGAATTCACCAAGGAGCGACTCGCGGCCTACAAGTATCCCCGCGAGATCCGCTTTGTGGCTGAATTGCCAAAGGGTTCTACCGGCAAGATTCTTAAGAGAGAGTTGACGCCCTGAGTCGGTCCGCTTCCGGCGAGTTCACCCATTCCGACAATATCAGGCGTGCTGGTCACGATCCTGCTCGACCGTGGCCGGACAGTCCAATCCTGGAAGGTCAGAAACTATTCGGCGATCTCGAACGTGCCGCATCCGTGCCCGGCGCAATAGCTGCGATCCAGGCCAGGGCAGGGCTCGGCATGACGTTGGGCGATCCGTCCCGGCGGCTTCATGTTTTCGGCAGTACAAGGCTGCCGGCAATGGCGAGAGGTGTGAGATGGTGCGGCAGCCGACGCGTGAGGACAGGTTCTCCTTCGGCCTGTGGACGGTCGGCTGGACCGGCGCGGATCCGTTCGGCGCGGCGACCCGTCCGCCGCTCGACCCGTGGGAGTACGCGGGCCGGCTCGCCGAGCTGGGGGCGTGGGGGATCACGCTCCACGACAACGACGTGTTCCCCTTCGACGCGGATGAGACGACACGGGACGCGCGGGTGGGAAGGCTGAAGGCGGCGGCGGACGACGCCGGGCTGGTGATCGAGATGGTGACCACCAACACCTTCACCCACCCGGTGTTCAAGGACGGTGGGCTGACAGCCAATGACCGGTCAGTGCGCAGGTTCGGGCTGCGCAAGGTGCTGCGCGCGGTCGACCTGGCGGCGCGGGTGGGCGCGACGACGTTCGTGATGTGGGGCGGCCGGGAGGGCGCCGAGTACGACGGCTCCAAGGACATCTACGCGGCGATGGAACGCTACAAGGAGGGCATCGACACCGTCGCCGGCTACATCCGCTCGCAGGGCTATGACCTGCGGATTGCGTTGGAGCCGAAGCCGAACGAGCCCCGCGGCGACATTCTGCTGCCGACGGTGGGGCATGCGCTCGCGCTCATCGCGGAACTCGACCATCGCGACATCGTCGGGCTCAACCCGGAGACAGGGCACGAGCAGATGGCGAACCTGAACTATACGCACGCGCTCGGCCAGGCGCTGTGGAGCGGCAAGCTGTTCCACCTCGACCTGAACGGCCAACGCGGGCTGAAGTACGACCAGGACCTCGCTTTCGGGCACGGTGATCTGCTGTCGGCGTTCTTCACCGTCGATCTGATCGAGAACGGCTTCCCCGGCTACCCGGATGGCCCCCATTACACCGGGCCGCGGCACTTCGACTACAAGCCGTCCCGTACCGAGCACCTGGACGGAGTGTGGGCGTCGGCCGCGGCCTGCATGTCGACCTACCTGATGCTCGCCGAGAAGGCGGCCGGGTTCCGGGCGGATCCGCGGGTGCGTGAGGCCATCGCGTACTCGGGTGTGCTGGAACTGGCCGAGCCGACGCTCGCACCGGGGGAGACCGCCGCGGACCTGCTCGCCAGCGGAGCCACCGGTGCCGTCGACAACTTCGACCCGGATAAGGCTGCCGAGCGTGATCTCGGGTTCGTCCACCTCCAGCAGCTCGCCGTCGAACACCTCCTCGGCTGAGCGGGACGGGTTGTTGTGACGCTGGTCGCGGGCATCGACTCGTCCACCCAGACGTGCAAGGTCGTCGTCTGTGACGCCGAATCCGGCCGCGTCGTCAGATCCGGGACGGCGCCGCATCCCGACGGGACGGAGGTCGATCCCGAGGCCTGGTGGACCGCACTGCTGATTGCCGTGGAGCGGGCCGGTGGCCTCGCGGATGTGGCGGCCCTGTCGGTCGCTGCCCAACAGCACGGGCTGATCTGCCTGGACAGCGCCGGGCAGGTGATCCGGCCGGCGCTGTTGTGGAACGACACCCGGTCGGCGCGGGCCGCCCGTGACCTGGTCACCGACCTCGGGAACGGCGATCAGGCCAGGGGCGCCCAGGCCTGGGCCGCCGCGGTCGGGTCTGTGCCGGTCGCGTCGTTCACCGTGACGAAGCTGCGCTGGCTCGCTGACCATGAGCCCGCCGCCGCGGCCCGGATCGCCGCTGTCGCGCTGCCCCACGACTGGCTGACCTGGAGGCTGTCCGGGGCCCACGCGCTCGCCTCACTGCGGACCGACCGCTCCGACGCCTCGGGAACCGGCTACTACGACACATCGGGAACTGGCTCATACGATCCGCCCGGCGGCCGCTATCGACGTGATCTGCTCGCGCTCGCACTGCGCCACCGTCACACCGATGCGGACCGGATCGTCCTGCCCGCGGTTGTGCGGCCCTGGGACGCGGTCGGGCGTGGCGACCCCGCGTTGGGTCTCGGCCATCTGTTGCTGGGCCCAGGTTGCGGGGACAACGCCGGTGCGGCGCTCGGCCTGGACCTGCGGCCCGGGGACTGCCTGATGTCGCTGGGCACCTCCGGCGTGGTCGCCGCCGTCTCCACGGCGAGCACGGCGGACGCCTTTGGTGGCATCGCCGGGTTCGCTGACGCCACCGGCCACCACCTCCCGCTCGCCTGCACACTCAACGGCAGCCGCGTGCTCGACRCCACTCGCCGGCTACTCGGCGTCGACCATGACGGATTCGACCATCTCGCTCTTGCCGCCCGGCCTGGCGCCGACGGCTTGGTCCTCGTTCCGTACCTGGCGGGGGAGCGCACCCCGAACCTGCCGACGGCGACCGGGAGCCTGCACGGGCTGACCCTGGCCTCGATGACGCCGGAGAACCTCGCCCGCGCCGCTGTCGAGGGCCTGCTCGGTCATCTGGCGGGCTGTGTGGAGGTCCTGCGCGCACAGGACATGGCTGTCGAACGGGTGACCCTGGTCGGCGGCGGCGCCCGCTCCCTGGCCGTTCGCGAGATCGCGCCGGAAGTACTCGGGATCGACGTGATAACCCCCAGGCCGGGGGAGTACGTCGCCACCGGCGCCGCCCGCCAGGCCGCCACGGTGCTCGCGGGCCACCGGCCCTGTTGGGAGGAGATCGAGGCCGTCACACACACGGCCGCGCCGGCCCCGCCTAAGGTTCTTGACCGGTACCGAGCCGCCGCGGCGAAGGCGGCACGGAATCAATGATCTCCATGTCTCCCGCGCTGGAGGAGAAGAACCCGCGGCGGTTGCCTCAACGGCGCAATTCTGTGAAAGGTAGTCAGGCAGGCCTGCGGCTATGGAGATAGAACGGGTAACCGCCTCGGTCACGTCCCATGGGGAGAGTCCGGTATGGGCGCCGGACTGGGGCGGTCTCCATCTCGTTGATCTCCTGGCTGGCGACGTCCTCTCGCTCGACGTTCATACGGCGGCGGTATCGCGCAGGAACCTCGGCACGATCGTTGCCGCGTTGCGCCCGCGAGCCAACGGCGGAGCCGTGCTGGCGATGGAGCGAGGTTTCGCGCTTCTGGACCCGTCGGATGTGGTGGGCCGCTCGCCTTTCGGCGCGGGTCGGGACGGTCGACGGTCTCCGCCGCTGCGCCTACTGCCGGAGCTCTGGTCCGTGGAGGCCGGGATACGTATGAACGACGGCGCATGTGCTCCGAACGGGAACTTCTATTGCGGCTCCCTGGCGTACGGCTCGGAACTCGGGGCAGCGGCACTTTACCGCCTCGACACCGATGGCTCTGCCACCGTGGCGCTGACCTCCGTCGGCATCTCCAACGGACTTGCCTGGAGCCCGGACGGCTCTCGCGCCTACCACATCGACGCGGCATCCGGCTGCATCGACGTCTTTGACTACGACCCGGACACAGGGCTGAGTAGCCGCCGACCGTGGGCAGTCGCGTCGGCGACGGACGGTGCACCGAACGGACTCACCGTTGATGCGGATGGCGGAGTCTGGGTTGCACTCTGCGGGGGTGGGGCGGTGTGCCGCTTCGATGCGCGGGGCCGCATGGACGCAGTGCTCCGGGTTCCGGTGCCCCGCGTCACCGCGTGCACCTTCGGCGGTGACAACCTGGACACGCTCTACATCACCACCTCACAGACGGAGACCGATCGCGAGCGGCATCCCGCCGCTGGGGCCGTGTACGCCGCCCAAGTGGGCGTGCGCGGTTTGCCGGTCTCACTGTTCGCAGGTTAGTGGGCTTCGGGGGCTCCCAGTGAGGTCGGGAAATGCCAGCTCAGGCTGTCCGTTGTCGCCGCAACTGACCGACCAACCGGCTGGTCGTCAGTGGTCCTGGGGCGGCGGGTTGGCAATCGAAAGTCGGAAAGTGGCTCGCCATCGAGAGAGCTTGGTGCTTCGGGCTGGACGCCCTTCCAGGACACTCGCTGCTGACCGAAGGGCTGCCGGGCAGGCCCAACCTGCAGTGAACACCAACGCCGCCACCCCCGCGGTGACCCGCCGCTGCCGGGTCGCGGCGACGGTGAACACCGCCACCAGCACCGGGCCTGGTGCCCCGTGAGGCCGGCCTCGCCCTGTTCGTGGCGGCTCCAGCGGACGCGCGGGAGGATCGGCCACGGCTTGGCCCGGGGGTGAAAACCACCCGCATGTGTGGTTTTATGGACGAGTCGCGGCTGGCAGTGCTGCGCAGCAGGCTAGCGGAGGACTTGAACGTGATCTGGGTAAGCGGCCTTCTGGCTGCGCTCTCAATGGTGTTGGCGGTCGGCACATTTGCCTGGCAGGCTCCGGGGATCGGGCTTGTCGGTTCACTTGGTGGCTATGTTCCGGGGTGGCTGCTCGTCATGAGTTCGGCGGGAGCGGCGGCTGGCATCGGCGCGTGGCTGCTGAACCCCTCTGTTGTGGCCCTGATCATGATCGCGTTCTGTGTCCTCTCGGCTGCGGCCGGCGTCAAGGTAATTGTCGATCAGCGTCGGCAATTGAAATCGTTTGGTGTTCGATCATCGGCGAAGGATTACTTTGGCCGGCTTTCCTGGTCGAAGAATGGTCCGGACGACATCGTCACCTATGGTCCCGTCGACGGCCATTCACCGCGTATGGCTGTATATATGCCACGAACGTCTGTCGCTGCTGCGCCCGTTGTCGTCCACATCCATGGTGGGGGCTGGACGGCGGGCAGTGAGACGATCGATACGGCGTTCGCCCGGCATCTCACGGATCGCGGATTCCTCGTGTTTGCCCCCACCTACACGCTCGCGACCGAGAGTTTTCCGACCTGGGAGCTAGCTCCGCGCCAGATTGCGTGCGCGCTGGCGACGGCAAGAAAAATGAGCGAGAAGTACGGCGGTTCCTCGCGGCACTTCTACGTTACCGGCGGTTCTGCCGGTGGAAATCTTGCCCCACTCGTGGTGAATCGCATCGCGCGAGGAGAATCCTTCGGTCATGAGGGTGAGATGCCCGTGATAAAAGCGGTGGCCGTGAGTATCCCCGCCGTAGATCCAGGCTTCGCCGAAGGCAACCCATTTGCGATCTCCGGAACCCTGGCTCGACATTTTGCACAGAGATATACGGGTGGTACCCCGGAGGAGTTCCCCGAGCGATACGCGGCCGTCTCCGCTACTAACTTTGTTAGCCAAGCCTCGCCGCCGACATTGCTTGTGTATGGCCCCAACGACTGGCTGGTGCCGAGCCAAGGAATACTGACATACGCTCAACACGCACGCGCGATGGGTGCCGCTGTGAGTGCTGTTCCAGTCCCCTGGACGGGACACCTGATCGGCCTGAGTGGCGCCGGTAGCAAGGCAATCATCGAGTTGACCGTGAACTGGTTTGAGGCGCACTCGGGCATCGGTGAAACGGAGGAAAAGAAGGCCCACGATGAGTTGGCTGATGTGGCCGCGACCGCACAAGACTCTCTCGGGTAGTGACTTCGAAGCGCGGGGCGAGGATGCGGACAGTCGCACCCCATGTCCGTTATCGTGGTGGTTAGATCGTCGGCTCCGGGAGAGTTCGATCGATACATGGCGACGGACAGCGGYGGCGTCTTCCATGGTTCCCCCAGTGAATGACGTCCGCCAATTAGCCCCATGCCCGCGAGGCACGGGCGTCACCGGTGGTGCTACCCCAGCGCGGGGGAAGCGCGGGAAGGTGCCAGCCGGCGGGGTCGCTCTAGACGAGGGAGGCACATCCTTGCACCTGCGACTCCGGCGCTCATGCGCTGACTACTTGCACTTCGGCAAAAAGAATGGGAGCGACAATGAAGGCGACCGATGTCTACCGGGAGAGTAGAGACGAACTACTGAAGCTTTCGGGGAATCATGGACGGGCAGTACAGGAATTCCGGTGGCCGTCGCTCGGGGAACGGTTCAACTGGGCGGTCGACTGGTTCGATGTCATTGCACGCCGAAATTCCCGTCCGGCGCTGATTATCGTCGAGGTGGACGGTTCTTCGACGCGCCGCTCGTTCGACGAGATGGCTTCCTCCTCGGACCGTCTTGCGGCCTGGCTAGCCGGCCACGGCGTCGGCAGGGGCGACCCGGTGCTGCTCATGCTGGGAAATCAGGTCGAACTCTGGGAGTCGATGCTGGCTGTGATGAAGCTGGGCGCCGTCATCATGCCGACGACTACCGCCCTCGGCCCTTCGGACCTCATCGAGCGGACCGTTCGGGGCGCCGTCCGACATGTCATCTGTAACGCGCAGGACACGAGCAAGTTCAACGATGTCCCAGGCGGCTACTCTCGGTTCAGCGTCGGCGCGGCACAGGGGTGGCTCGACATCAAGGCGGCCGAGGCCATCGAGACGGTACCGGCGCCGCACCCGGGGACCGCCCCGGACGACCCGCTGCTGCTCTATTTCACCTCGGGCACGACGTCGCGGCCCAAGCTGGTGCGGCATACACAGATCTCCTACCCGGTCGGGCACCTGTCGACCGTCTACTGGATTGGCCTGCGGCCTGGTGACGTCCATCTGAACATCTCGTCGCCAGGCTGGGCCAAGCACGCCTGGTCCTGCTTTTTCGCGCCATGGATCGCGGAGGCGACGATACTCGTCGTCAACTATCGACGCTTCGAGGCCGGACCTCTGCTGGATAGCCTCCGTGAATACGAGGTGTCGACGTTCTGTGCGCCCCCGACCGTCTGGCGCATGCTGATCAACACGGATCTGTCCGAGCGACCCGCGGCGCTGCGGGAGGTGCTCGGCGCAGGCGAGCCGCTCAACCCTGAGGTGATCGAACGGGTTCGCGCAGCCTGGGGGCTGACGATCCGCGACGGCTTCGGGCAGACGGAGACCACCGCCCAAGTTGGTAACACACCCGGCTCGCCTGTTCGACCGGGCTCCATGGGCCGGCCGCTGCCCGGGGTGCCCGTGGTGTTGGTCGATACGGTCTCCGGGGAGCCGGTGGTCGCTCCCGGCGAGGGTGAGATCTGCCTGGATCTCTCGGCCCGTCCCCTGCCACTGATGACCGGTTATCAGGACGATCCGGAGCGCACTGCGGAGGCGATGGCAGGCGGTTATTACCATACCGGGGATGTGGCGAGTGTCGATGTCGACGGATACATCACATATATCGGTCGTATGGACGATGTCTTCAAGGCCAGTGACTACAAAATCAGTCCTTTCGAGCTGGAATCGGTCCTGATCGAACACCCCGCCGTGGCCGAGGCGGCGGTTGTTCCCGCGCCGGACCCCGTCCGCCTGGCCGTCCCGAAGGCGTATGTCGCATTGGTGCCCGGGGTGGAGCCGACCGCGGCGACCGCGGAGTCCATCCTGCGGCACGCGCGTGAGCGGCTGGCTCCCTACCAGCGAGTCCGGCGCATCGAGTTCTACGAACTACCCAAGACGATCTCTGGGAAGATCCGCCGGGTCGAGCTCCGCGCTCGTGAGAAGGACCTGTACGAATGCCCGGCCGACGGCACCAGCACTGAGTGGCGCGACGATCAGTTCCCGGGCCTCAAGGGCTGACCGGTCGGTTCTGAACCAGTGTTCGTCCAGATGCATCCGTCACTCCGTGGCGCACTTAGAGCACCTGGAGTGCGTTTGGGTGCGTATCTGTTCATGATCAAGGTGCGGTTCGCGCAAGCTGTCGGCTCCAGGTCTTGTCGTGGCGAGTCGCGACTCTTCGCCGGGCCTTCAGTTTGTTGATCAGTCGGTCGATGGTGTTCCGTTCCCGGTGCAGTTTGGCGTCGTGACAGAAAGAACGGCCACCCTCGCGGCCCTTGTTCCGCCGGTTCGCGGCTTGGTCGACCTTCTGCGGGACGACCGCCCTGATCCCACGGCGGCGCAGGCAGGCACGGTTGGCCCGTACGAGTTACTTTTGTCACCGGCGACCGCCGCCGGGTTGGGTAAGCGGACGACAGGCCGGTTCCCGCACTCCTGGCTAGTACGGGGATGGATTAAGCTTGATCTTTTACCTGTTCGGTGTTGGTGGGCGGTCATGGTGAGGTCCCGTCGGGTGGTCTTTCCAACGTCGTGGTGGGGTGCGGGCTGACGTTTGCGGGAGCCGGGAGGGCGGCCGGGGCCAGCTTTGGTGGGTTTCGGTGCGCTGGCGGGGAGGGGCGTGATCGCGCGGATGTTCCGGAATCCTCGTCGGACTCGGGCGGGGGTGAGTCGTCCTGGTGGGGAGGGTTTCTCCCAGGGGCGGCGTAGGTCGCGGGCCAGGGATCGGGCGAGGCGGAGCTGGGTGTGGACGGTGATGATCAGCCAGGTCCAGCGGTCGGCGGCCTGCGGGGTTCGGATCTTCGGGCGGGTCCAGCCGAGGGTCTGTTTGAACAGCCGGAAGGTGTGTTCCAGGTCGAACCTGCGCAGGAACGCCTGCCAGGCGCGGTCGATGTCGGCGGCGGTGGCGTCAACCGCGGAGGACCACAGCCAGACGGGCCTGGGGTCGCGGTCGCCGGGCAGGTGGTCGACCTGTAGGCGGATGAGGGTCCCTTCGATGATCGGCAGGTCTCCGGGGTGGTCGAGCCAGCAGGTGCGGTGGGTCAGCCGGGGATGTAGCCGGTCCCAGCTGGTCGCGGTGGCCTGCCCGTAGCGGCTGGTGTTGGTGATCGTGGTGTGCTGCGGTTCGGGCCAGGTCGCGGGCCTGTCGAGGGCGAACTCGGGGCCGTGCTTGGGTGGACGGCCGTTGGTACCCGGCTGCCTCGGTGGTTTGGCCAGGCGCAGGACACGGTCGGAACGGATCCGGCCGAGCACTTCGACGGGCAGGTCGGCCAGGACGAACGCCAGCCGGGTCACGTCACAACCGGCGTCCATCACGATCAGGATGGTCGGGTCTCCGTCGTGCCAGTGCCCGGCGGTGATCAGACGGCCCACGACCTCCCGGAGCTGGTCGGCGGTCACCGCTGTGGCGTCGTCGGTGGGGCCGAGGCGCACCGCGTCCAGGACCGCGGTCCACGACGTCCGGCCGGGTTCGAGGGCGGCGATGAAGGAGTAGGGCCAGCCCGGGATCAGCTGGGACTGGTTCTTCGCCCGACCGTGCACATGGCAGAACAGCCGGTCCGCGCTGGTCGAGGCGTCCGGACGCAGCCACGGGCTGACGTCGACGGCCAGCACGAGTCGTCCGTCGGCCGCCGCGGGCAGAGGAAGGTCCGCGAGCGCACGTCGCAGCCGGGCAATCTCTCATCGGCCGCTGTTCAGCCCGTCGTACAAGGCTCCATGGCCGCGACGGTGCTCCGGGGCCAGTGTCAGGTCGACCAGCGTCCGGATCGGGCCGTCGGTGCACAGCACCGCCTCCGGTTTGCAGTCCCGGGTGGCGGCTGCAACGCTCGACGTGATCTCTCGGTCGGCAAAGTCCGGAAGGGGGCGGGTCTTCGTGCTGGGCTCTCGAGCTGGTGGAGGTCGGCAGATCTCTCCCTGGCTGTCCTGGTTGAGGGGTGCGGCAGATGATCTCGGTCGTGCACGGTGCGTACGCCGGTGGCTTCGAGCGCCCGCGCGAATCCATTCCATTTGGAAGATTTTTGCTGTAATCTTGATCACGTCATGCTTTGCGGCTCGCTAGTCTCGGAGGAGCAGAGGATCGGCCTTGTTGCGATTAGGATCTGCGGCGGGCTTCACTGCGGGTGCTGCCTTGGCGCTCGCGCGGTACAGGAGTCGCGACCAAGTGAGTGCATCGCGGCGCGGAGCGGTCCTAACGCAGCGCGATGATCGTGTCGCCGGGCCGTCGGGGGCACCTGTGGTTCCCCATCCTGGAGCAGGCGCGACGAATGTATGGACGCAGGTGGTTAGTTCGGGGAGCCCCGGTGATTCAAAAATCCTTCAACGACGGTTGGACTGTCGCGCCGAGGGAGTCACTCTATGCGGCGCTGGCTGCTGGTACACCATCGCGACCCTGTGCCTGCCGCGCGACGAATTGCGGGATCTGGATCGGGATCCGGCCGGTCCGAGCGGAAGTGGGAGTGGCTACCTCCCGAGCGCGTACCTTGCTTATGAGATGACGTTAGATCATCCCGCGGAATGGCGTGACAAGGCTGCTTCCGTCGCGTTCGAGGACGTCTACCGCGATGCCACGGTCTACGTCACCGGAAACTTCGTCGTGCAGCGGCCCAATGGTTACAGTCCGTTTTCGCTCACGCTGGATCACCTCCTGCGTTTCGGGCGGGACAACGTCATCAGGGTGGAGCTCGGGGCGCATGACGACAGCCAGTGGTGCGTGATCACGTGCTCGATCGGCAACGAGATCCTCGAGGTCGGTCGCCCTCTTGGCTCGGCCTGGGGACGTCGTATCGCGGACAAGGTCCGCTCACTCGATGCCTCGCGCCTTGTCACGAACGCCGTCAATGGCCTACTTGCGGCAACGGACGTGCTTCTCGGAACCAGCCCGACAGACGAGCCTTTCGACATCAACGCCGTCCTGTCAAAGGGTGGCGTGAGCGCTTTTGGTGCATCGGAGCTGGTCACGCGTAGGACCGAGGAGACGCACTCTCAGGCCGATGTCTGCGGCATCAACTACTCGGAGGCACGTTACGCTCTGGACGCGCAGCGTTTTCCTGAGCGTATCCTGGTTGGTTCCGAGACCTTCCCCGGAGCACTCGACGTGCTCTGGGAGTTGGTGGAGCGGCACCCGCAGGTCATCGGTGACTTCGCCTGGACCGCGTGGGACCACCTTGGAGAAGCGGGTGTGGGTCGCCCGTCTATGCCGACGACGCGGACCAGCCGACCGCGCCGCACCGGTCTCGGATCCGGACGACTAGGCGGCGCGGGAAGCGCGCCGCCGCACGCTTGCAGAAGCCCACGGCATGACACGACAGGAGAATACCTTGCTGGCTGACGCTGAGCTCATAACCGCCGTAGACGCGCCGGGCGCTTTCACTCTGCACACCCTCATCACCCTGGACCATGACCAGGTGCGTGCGGCCACACTGCGTGGCACGGCCCACGGCGTGTTCGAAGTACGCATCGACGGACAGCCAGTCGGTGGGGTCCTCGCGCCGGGTTGGAGCGCATACGACCGACGTCTGCCAGTTGAACAACACGATGTCACCGCGCTGATACGAGACGGCGCTCAGCTGCAGATCCTCGTCGGTAACGGATGGTGGCGCGGCAAGCTGGGCTTCGAAGGCCTGGGCCTGGATTATGGCGACCGCATTGGGTTCATTGGAGAGATCGAGATCACGTACGCCAGCGGGCGTACCCAGCGGGTCAGCACCGACACCACATGGACCGCCCGCACCGCAGCCATTTCCGACAACAGTATCTACGACGGCGTGCGGATCGACGCGTCTGCGCAACCCCGGAGGCTGGAAGTGGAGGCACTGCCCATCGACCGTGCGGTGCTGGTTCCGCAGATCAAACCGCCGATCGAGCGCCAGGAGGTGATTCCACCCCGACGGATTTGGACTTCACCATCTGGTGGCACGCTGATTGATTTTGGGCAGAACCTCGTCGGCTGGACCCGACTGCGGGTGACCGGTCCGCGCGGAACGACGATTACCGTCCGGCATGCCGAGGTCCTCGAGAACGGCGAACTGGCGACGCGCCCGCTGCGCGGGGCCCGTGCCACCGATACATACATCCTCTCTGGTGGGGAGGACCTGTTCGAGCCGACGCTGACATTCCACGGCTTCCGCTACGCGGAGTTCACTGGACTACCCGGGGAACTCGATCCCGCGGCCGTCGAGGCGGTTGTGGTGCACTCCCGGATGCGGCGGACGGGAACGTTCGAGTGCTCGGACCCGCGCGTCAATCGCCTGGTCATGAACTCGCTGTGGGGCCAGAAGGGCAATTTCCTCGACGTTCCCACCGACTGCCCCCAGCGTGATGAGCGTCTCGGCTGGACCGGTGATATTGCCGTCTACGCGGCGACCGCATGCTACCAGTTCGACTGCGCGGACCTCCTCCACGGATGGCTGGAGGACCTGCGCGCGGAGATGGAGGTCGCCGGTTACGTGCCCTTTGTTGTGCCGAACGTCCTGAAGTTTGCGCCGAGAGAAGCATTGGGAGCGCACGCGCACATCGTCGGCCCCACCGCTGTGTGGGGCGACGCGGCTGTCTGGGTACCAGAAGCGCTGTGGCAAGCGTTCGGCGACTTGGAACGCCTCGCCGCACATTATCCTGCGATGGTTCTGCACCTCGAATCGATCCTGCCGCGTCTATCCGAGACGGGGGTCTGGGATACGGGATTCCAGTTCGGCGACTGGCTGGATCCCACCGCGCCTCCGGAACAGCCACTCGCTGCAACGGCCGACCCTTCGGTCATCGCCACAGCGYGTCTTTACCGAACTGCCCTGATCGCAGCAGATGCTGCCGCGCATCTCGACCTGAAGGCGGACGAGCAACGATGGCGGAAACTCGCAGAGCGTACGAGGTCGGCGTTCCAGGCGCGATATGTCGTGGAGGGTACTCGAATCACCTCGGATGCCCAAGCTGTGTATGCCCTGGCGATCCACTTCGGCTTGCTCGATGACGTGCAGAAGGCGGAGGCTGGCGAAAGACTCGCCTGTCTCATCGCGGAGGGCGGATATCGGGTCGGGACCGGATTCGCCGGGACACCGTTTGTGGTGTGGGCGCTGACCGAGACCGGGAATGCTGAGGTGGCGTATCGGCTTCTGCTGCAGGAGGAGCCGCCGTCCTGGCTGTATATGGTGGCGATGGGGGCGACCACCATCTGGGAGCGGTGGGATTCGCTGCTACCTGATGGCACGGTGAATTCGGGTGAGATGACGAGTTTCAACCATTACGCCCTGGGGGCGGTCGTCGACTGGCTGTATAAGTGCGTCGCCGGCATCCGTCCCGCCCAGCCTGGGTACGCACGCCTGCACCTAGCGCCGATCCCTGGGCCCGGACTCGACTGGGCACGCGGACAGGTGGAAACCCGGCGCGGACGGGTGGAGTGCGGATGGACTCGACACAGCGATGGCGTCATCACGATCGAGTGCGTCGTCCCCGACGGCGTGGAGGCGGACCTGTACCTGCCCGATGGAACTACCCGCCTGCTCACGAGCGGGTCACATCGCATTCGAACGGAGAAGGGCGCGTAGTGAAGAACGACAGCACGAAGGATGGGGTGGTGTGACGCTGACAATCGAACAGAAGGTGGAACTGCTGCCGTGGGTAGTTTCCTGAGTCGTAAATTTGGCAAATGATCACGGACTTAGTTCGTATCAACGACTCAGGACACTAGATACTTGGACGACGCAGCGTTTCGAGGGGGAAGTTGGACGTGTGGTGGTGCGCATGTCGGACGGACTTCACGGCTGGGGCCATCATTTTCATCCTCAGATCTCGGGCCCGCTGTCTGGACGGATCGGTCGGGGCAAGCCCTTCGCACCCACCTCATGGGCGGTGGTCGGTGTGGTGATGACGCCGGATGCAGGCGAGATCTTGAACGGATTTTTGATGGGATCTGAGACGAAGCGAGAGGTGTGGAATATGAGTTTTGAACGGATGAAGTGCTGCGTGGCAGAGGTGGCAAATCAACCGGGAAGTGACGAAACCTCATTAATCATGCATGTGCTTGGTCCGTGGCCGGGGAGGCTTGAGTACATCCTCCCGAGGATGGGTGGTGCAAAGAAATGATAGAAGGCGGCGGAATTGTCCCACACACTTACGTGTTTCAAACTGTCGCCGGCGGCGGAGGTCCGTCGCTCGTCTCGTGCCTGGGAGGGTCGTTCATTTCCGAAAAACTTGACCTACATGATGCCGAGGCCGCCGTGCAAGAGGTCCGGGTCCAAGCGGGGGCCGTAGCCGTCTCCGTCGACTACCTTGCATTCGGGATCCATTACCCGGCACCGAGTGACGACGCAGTGGCAGCGGCGTGAGGATCATGGCCGGTCGGATCCGCGATAGAGTCCATCCCGGCGGTAGGGCGCACGATGGCAGGTGAACGAATGTTGAAGCCTACTCTTCCGCTGTGGAATCGGTGGCACGCGCGCCGCACCGGCATACCGAAACCGGCACCCTGGCGCGTATGGCCCGTGCGCATTCCGATGCGCGACGGTGTGACTCTGGGTGCTGATGTCTATGAGCCGCTCGCGTCGTCCAGGGGCGTGATTTTGATCGTGGGTCCGTACGGTCGTGGGTTCGTATTCACAGTGAGCTCTGCGCGAGCGTTCGCGGGGCAGGGGTATACGGTCGTTTTCGCGTCCACAAGGGGCACCGCCGATTCAGGTGGCGAACTCGACCCCATGCGCACTGACGCGCAAGACGGTCAGGACATCGTCGCGTGGATGCGCAGCCAGTGCTGGTACCCTGGCCGCTTCGCCGCAGCTGGCGGCTCATACCACGGCTACGCGCAGTGGGCGCTCATGGCAGACCCACCGCATGACCTCGCGACGGCCGTCGTTGTCATGGGACCGCACGACTTCGCCGAGTACACGTGGGGGTCTGGTTCGTTTCGCACCGACTTGATTGGGTGGAGCGGACAAGTTGGCGGGCCACCCGTAAGCAGGAACCCTTTCCGCAACTTGAAGGTGCAAAGGGAGTTCCGAAGGGCGATCGACGAGGTCATCAAGTCGGTTCCTGTGCTGTCCGCCGCCCAGCCTCTATTCGAAGATGATCGTCCCTGGGTGCTTGAGCGGATGAACAGCGACGATATCGACGAAGAATACTGGGCTCCGATG
>NZ_MOWP01000051.1:0-55376 GCF_001983215.1 Frankia sp. CcI49 | reverse complement strand
CTCGGCGGCAGCTACCACCAGGTCATCGGCGACGACGTCCCCACCGCACTCCTCGACTTCGCCCGCGCCGCCAACGCCACCCAGCTCGTACTCGGAGCCAGCCGCCGCGGCCGGCTCGCCCACATCATCAGCCCAGGCATCGGTGTCACCACCACCAGCCTGTCCGGCCCGATCGACGTCCATCTGGTCACTCACTCCGAGGCATGGGGCCACAAACCTGCCCCGGCGGACGCCGAGGACGAAACACCCCACCTCCTTCGCAGGGCCAGCTGGCGGCTGCCCAGCAGCCGAGCGGCTCTGGAACCGCGCCGCCGGATCATCGCGACGCTGCTCACGCTGGCGCTCGTCCCCGCCCTCACTGCCGGGCTCACCGCCATCCGGGGCACCTTCAGCCTGAGCACGGAGATGCTCGCCTACCTGCTGATCACGGTCACCGTGGCGCTCGTCGGCGGGTTCGGCCCCGCGCTGCTCTGCGCGATCGCCAGCTCCCTGCTGCTCAACTACTACTTCACCCCTCCGGTCAACGCGTGGACCATCGCCGACGGCGACAACGTCCTGGCTCTGACCGGCTTCGTCCTCGTGGCCAGCCTGGTCAGCCGAGTCGTGTCCACCTCCGCCCGCCGCTACGGGCAGGCGGTGCGCGCCTCCGCCGAAGCCGCCACCCTGTCCACACTCGCCGGCAGCGTCCTGCGCGGTGAGGACGCCCTACCCGCTCTCCTCTCCCAGGCCCAGGAGACCTTCGGGATGACCTCGGTGACGCTCCTTGAACGCACCGACGACACGCAGGCCGGCGACGAGTGGCATCCCGTCATGACCGTCGGCACCGTTCCACCCGCCGCGGGGCACAGCACCGCGGCCGGCGACGCCCACCCTGATGGCGAGCGCCCTGACGGCGAGCGAGTGCACATTCCCGTACGCGACGACCTGTGCCTCGCGCTGACCGGACGGCCACTGCCCGCCGCCGACCGGCGCATCCTGACCGCCTTCGCCGCCCAGGCGGCTGTCGCCCTCGACCAGCACCGGCTCCGGGCGGCCGCCGCCGAGGCCGCCCCGATCGCCGCCGCGGACAAGGTCCGCACGGCCCTGCTCACCGCCGTCAGCCACGACCTGCGCACCCCGCTCGCCGCCGCCAAGGCGGCCATCAGCGGCCTGCGCGGACCAGGCATCACCCTCACCGACGAGGATCAGGCGGAACTCCTCGCCACGGCCGACGAATCCCTCGACAAACTGACCCGCCTGGTCGAGAACCTGCTCGACATGTCCCGGCTGCAGGCCGGCGCGCTGAGCGTCTTCCCCCGCCCCATCGGCCTCGACGACATCGTCCCGCCCGCACTCGACGAGATCGGCCCACCCGCCGGCAAGATCAACGTGCAGGTCCCCGACGACCTGCCCGCCGTCCACGCCGACCCGGCGCTCCTGGAGCGAGTGATCGTCAATCTCGTCGCGAACGCCCTGCGCCACGCGCCCGCCGACACCCCACCGATCATCACCGCCAGTGCTCTCGCCGGACGGGTCGAACTGCGCGTCATCGACCGCGGTCCGGGCATTCCTCGTGCCGAGCACGACCACGTCTTCCAGCCGTTCCAACGCCTGGGCGACCACGACAACACCACCGGGGTCGGCCTCGGTCTCGCGCTCTCCCGTGGCCTCACCGAGGCCATGGGTGGCACCCTCACCCCTGACGAGACACCTGGCGGCGGCCTCACCATGGTGCTGTCCCTTCCCGCCGTCGCAACCCCGGCCACAGCGCCGCCGGATACACCTGCCCARCCGGCCGCATGGACACCGGAACCGTCCGTCGATCTGTGAGTCCCGGCCCCGCACGGGCGGTACGGTCTGGCGCGGACCCCGGACCTCGCCAGCCCGCAGCCGCCAGCATCCAGGAGGGATCCCTGTGACGGATCGGCAGCAGGGGGCCCCGGAGCCCGCACCGGTACGACCGTCGGACGCCCACAGTCCGCCTTCGCGGGACGTGGTGCGGCTCGCACTGGTGGTCGGTGCGCTCGGAGTGGTGTTCGGCGACATCGGGACCAGCCCGATCTACACCCTGCAGACGGTCTTCAACCCGGAGGACCCGCACCCCGTCCCGGTCAGCACGGACAGCGTGCTCGGGGTGGTGTCGATGGTGTTCTGGTCCGTCATGATCATCGTCACGGTCACCTACGTGCTGCTGGCGATGCGCGCCGACAACGACGGCGAGGGCGGCATCATGGCCCTGATCACCCTGCTGCGGCGGCTGGGCACCCAGCGGGGCCGGCGAGCCACCGCCGCGCTGGCAGGGCTCGGAATCTTCGGCGCCGCGCTGTTCTTCGGCGACAGCATGATCACCCCGGCGATCTCGGTGCTGTCCGCGGTCGAGGGCCTGAAGATCGTGAAACCGTCGTTCGACGATCTCGTCGTGCCCGTCACCGCGGCGATCATCGTGGTGCTGTTCCTGGTACAGCGGCGCGGCACCGCGGCGGTAGGCCGGATCTTCGGACCGGTGATGATCGTCTGGTTCGTGACCATCGGCGTGCTCGGGGTGGCCGGCATCACCGGGCACCCCGCCATCCTCAAGGCACTGTCGCCGACCTACGCGGCAGGCTTCCTGGTCCATCACATCAGCATCGGATTCTTCGCCCTGGCGGCGGTCGTGCTCGCGGTCACCGGCGCCGAGGCGCTGTACGCCGACATGGGTCACTTCGGCCGCAGGGCGATCACCCGGGCCTGGCTGCTGCTCGTGTTCCCCGCGTGCGTGCTCAGCTACCTCGGCCAGGGAGCCCTGCTCCTCGAACACCCGGATCGCATCAGCAGCCCGTTCTTCCTCCTCGCTCCCGGCTGGGCACGGCTGCCGCTCGTCCTGCTGGCCACCGCGGCGACGGTCATCGCCTCCCAGGCCGTGATCACCGGGGCGTACTCGGTCGCGTCCCAGGCCGCCGAGCTCGGCTACCTGCCGCGGCTGCGTATCGCCCACACCTCGGAGTCCACGATCGGCCAGATCTACATCCCGTGGATCAACTGGCTGCTGATGGTCTCGGTGCTCACGCTCGTCTTCGCGTTCCGCAGCTCGGCGGCCCTCGCCTACGCGTTCGGCATGGCGGTCACCGGGACGATCACCATCACCACCCTGATGTTCTTCTACGTGGCCCGGCTCAGATGGCACACCCCGCGATGGCTGCTCGGCCTGGGCGCGAGCGTGCTGCTGCTGGTCGACCTCCTGTTCGTCGCGGCCAACCTGACGAAGCTCGTCCACGGCGCCTGGCTGCCGCTGCTCATCGCGCTGACCGCGTTCACGGTCATGACGACCTGGCAGCGAGGACGACAGATCGTCACCGCGGAGCGGCACAGGCGCGAGGGATCACTGCGCGACTTCGTCGAGGAGCTGCACGCGACCACGTCGCCCACGGCCCAGGTGCCGGGCACGGCCGTGTTCCTCAACCGCGGCAAGCAGACCGCCCCGCTGGCACTGCGGGCCAACGTCGAGCACAACCACGTACGTCACGACCTCGTCCTGATCATGTCGGTCGAGACCCTGCCGGTGCCTCGCGTCCCGGTGAACGAGCGGATCGCCGTGGACGACCTCGGCTACGCCGACGACGGCATCAGCCACATCACCGCCCGGTTCGGCTACATGGACCAACCAGACGTGCTCGGCGCGCTCAGGGCACTCGACCCGGCCACCATCGAGGGACAGCGACTGAACCTCGGCCAGGCGTCCTACTTCCTGTCCAAGATCGAGCTTCGCGTCGGGGACGCGCCGAGCATGGCACGCTGGCGCAAGCGGCTGTTCATCGCGACCTCCTACATCACCGCCGACGCCGCCGAACACTTCGGACTCCCCCGCGACCGCACCGTCATCATGGGCGCGCACATCGAGATCTGACGACGAACGCCGTCGCACGCGACGGTCCGGCTCCACCGCGGCGCCGACGATGGCGGGATGTCGGCCCCGCCGTACGCAGCACTGGCTCCGAGCGGGTCCAACGATGTCCAGCGGTCCCGTCCGGGCCAGGACCATCCGCCCATAGGTGGCGGGAGGTAGCTCACTCGGAGCGACGTTCGTCCGGCGACATGCTGATGGTCATCCCGATCGAGGCGGACATGATGCCTGCCACCACCGGTACGAAGGCCACCGCGGCGGTGGGTGAGCTGGTCGGCGTTGTGACGGGAGCGAGCGGCAGGGAGGGCGACCGGTGAGCGAGCGTCGGTGGATCGCATGGTTCAGGGAGATCGGTGCGGACGACGTCGGGCAGGTCGGGGGCAAGGGCGCGAACCTCGGAGAGCTGACCCGCGCCGGGCTGCCGGTGCCGCCCGGTTTCGTGATCACGGCGGACGCCTATCTCGACGTCGTCGACGCGGCCCGGATGCGCTCGGAGATCGCCGCCCGCGCTGCGCGGATCGACCCTGACGACAACACGCAGCTCAAGCAGGTCGCCGGGGAGTTACGAGAGCGCATCGAGGCGGCGCCCGTCCCGGAGCCGCTGCGCCAGGCGATATCGGAGGCCTACCGAAAGCTGGGCGGTGGCCCGGTGGCGGTACGGTCGTCGGCGACGGCCGAGGACGCGGCCGACACCTCGTTCGCGGGCATGAACAGCACGTTCACCAACGTCTGCGGTGCGGAGGAGCTCCTCGCGCGGGTACGCGAGTGCTGGGCATCGCTGTACGGGCCGCGGGTCGTCGCCTACCGGGCCAGCCACCACCTGGCGGCCGAACCGCGGATCGCGGTCGTGGTCCAGCGGATGGTCGACGCCGAGCGGTCGGGCGTGATGTTCTCAGCCGACCCACTGACCGGTGACAGGACCCGGATCGTGATCGAGGCAGCCTTCGGGCTCGGCGAGGTCGTCGTCGGCGGCGAGATCATCCCGGACACCTACGTGGTGGACAAGGACGGTCTGCGGCTGGTCGACGCCCGGACCGGCGCGCAGGGCCATCAGATAGTCCGTGGCCGCGACGGTCATGACCTGACCGTCGACATGCCGGCCCGGGACCACCGCCAGGTCCTGTCCGCGGACGAGATTCTGGGCCTGGCCAGGCTCGCCCTGCAGGTCGAAGAGCATTTCGGCGAGCCGCAGGACATGGAGTGGGCGATCGAGGGCAGCCACACCCACCTCGTGCAGGCCCGCCCTGTCACCACCGGCGCGCCCAGGGGTGCGGCGGCCGCGGCCGGACGGCCCATCGCCGGTCCGGCCACGGCTCCCGGTGAGCCGGGCCCGGCTGTGCTGCCGCGCCCCGGCGTGGCACCCGCCGGCACGGTGTTGCTGACCGGCCGGGGCGGCTCGCCGGGCCGGGCCGGTGGAAGGGTCCGTGTCCTCGCCTCACCCGACGAGGCCGCGGCGTTCACCTCCGGCGAGATCCTGGTCGCGGCGATGACCTCCCCGGACTGGGTGCCCGTCATCCGCCGTGCCGCCGCCGTGGTCACCGACAGCGGCGGCGTCACCTGCCACGCGGCGATCGTCGCCCGCGAGCTCGGTGTCCCCTGCGTCGTTGGAACGAGCACGGCGACGTCCACCTTGCGGACCGGCGACCAGGTCGTCGTCGACGGCGCCCTCGGCGTGGTCGAAAGCGCGGGCGCGGGAGAAGCCGCCGCGGGGACACTGGCCAATCCCACCCGGACCGTGGTGATGGTCGCCCCGCCGGCCGTGGTGGCGGACCGGGCGGAGCCCGGCACGGCGATGATCCCGGCCCAGCATCCACCGGCCGTGGGTGCCATCGAGCCGACCGCCACCAGGCTCTACGTGAACCTCGCCGTCGCCGACCACGCGGAGCAGGTCGCGGCCCTGCCCGTCGCGGGCGTGGGCCTGCTGCGCGCGGAGTTCCTCCTCACCGACGCCCTCGGCGGCATGCATCCCCGCCACCTGCTGGAGCTGGGGCGGCGCGCCGAGTTCACAGCACGGATGACGGCGTCACTGCTGCGCATCACCCGCGCGTTCGCCCCCCGGCCGGTGATCTACCGGGCCACGGACTTCCGCACCAACGAGTTCCGCGGGCTCACCGGCGGCGAGCGCCACGAGCCGATCGAGGCCAACCCGATGATCGGCTACCGGGGCTGCTTCCGCTATATCCACGACCCCGCCGTGTTCGCGGCGGAGCTGGAAGTACTCGCCGCTGTGCGGGAACACACCCCCAACCTGCACCTCATGATCCCGTTCGTGCGGACCGCGTGGGAGCTCGAAGCCTGTCTGAAGGCAGTCGACACCAGTCCGCTCGGCGAACATCGGGACATGCTCCGCTGGGTGATGGCCGAGGTGCCCTCGGCCGCCTACTGGATCCCCGCCTACGCCGGGCTCGGGATCGACGGCGTCTCCATCGGCGCAGGCGACCTGACCCAGCTCGTGCTCGGCGTCGACCGCGACTCCGAGACCTGCGCGGAGCTGTTCGACGAGGCCGACCCCGCGGTGCTGGACACCATCGCCCGCATCATCACCGCCTGCCAGGACAACGGCCTCACCTCGTCTCTGTGCGGCCAGGCCCCCTCCACCAGACCCGACTACGTCGAACGGCTCGTCCGGCTCGGCATCACCTCCGTGTCGGTCGACCCGGACGCCGTCACGGCGGTGGCGTGGTCCATCGCCGGCGCCGAACGCCGCATCCTGCTCGACGCCGCGCGGGCCCGGCCCCCGCAGGAAACCAGCGTGCGCCCGCCACGATGACCGAGGTCGTGGCGGGCGTGGACGGACGGCTCGGCCACCTCGCTACGCTTGCCAGGCGGCGGCGCTCGCGCTGCTGCTGAGCCGTCTGCTGCGGGATCGGCTCCGGTGGTGTAGTTCTTCCCGAGGGTGGCATTCGTCGTCACCATCGCCGCCGGACAGGAGTGCCGTTCCCCGTGTTCCACCCACGTCTCCCGCGCCCGCCGCGCTRCTCCCGCCGGTGGGTTCGGGGGGACGTCACCAGCGGCCTCACGGTGGCCGCCTATCTGATCCCGCAGGTCATGGCCTACGGCGCGCTGGCGGGCGTGGCACCCGTCGCGGGCCTGTGGGCGATCGCTCCCGCCATGGTCGCGTACGCGCTGCTGGGGTCGTCGAGGCTGCTGTCGGTCGGCCCGGAATCAACCACCGCGCTGATGACAGCGGCCGCCGTCGCCCCGCTGGCGGACGGTGATCCGTCCCGGCATGCCGCTCTCGCGGCCACGCTCGCCGTGGGGGTCGGGGTGTTCGCGGTGGCCGCCGGGTTCGCGCGGCTCGGTGTCATCGCCCACCTGCTGTCGCGGCCGATCCTCGTCGGCTACCTCGCCGGGGTCGCGATCATCATGGTCGTCGGGCAGTTGGAGAAGGTGACCGGAGTCCCGGTCGACGGCGACAGCCTGTACGGGGAGCTCCACTCGTTCGCCACCTCACTGCACCACCTGCACGGGAAGACCCTCGCGGTTTCGGCCGCCTCGCTCGCACTGCTCGTCGCGCTGCACCGGTGGACGCCCCGGCTGCCGAGCCCGCTGATCGTGATCACGATCGCGACGGTCGCGGTCTGGGCGTTCGGCCTCGACGAGCACGGCGTGCGCGTGGTCGGTCACGTCGACGCCGGCCTCCCGCACCTGGCGCTGCCGACGGGGTCCGACCTCGTCGACCTCGCTCCGTCCGCGCTCGGCGTTCTCTTCGTCGGCTTCGCCGACAACATGCTCACCGCCCGTGCCTTCAGCGGGCGCGACAGCCACCAGATCAACGCCAACCGGGAGTTGTTCGCGCTCGGCGCGGCGAACCTGGGAGCGGGAGTCGGGCAGGGCTTCCCGGTCAGCAGCAGCGGGAGCCGTACCGCGCTCGCCGCCTCCAGCGGCGCGCGCACCCAGCTGTACTCCCTGGTCGCGCTCGGCGCGGTCGTCCTGGTCCTCGCCTTCGGACGTCCCGCGCTGGCGATGTTCCCGATGGCGACCCTCGGCGCGATCATCATTTTCGCCGCGACCAGGCTGATCGACGTCGCCGGCTTCCGTCGGCTTGCCTCGTTCCGGCGCAGCGAGCTCGCGCTCGCGCTCACGGCCGCGGTGGGCGTCCTGGTCTTCGACATCCTGTACGGGGTGCTGGTGGCCATCGCCGTGTCGCTGCTGGATCTGCTGGCCCGGGTCGCCCGACCCCACGACGCGGTGCTGGGCCAGGTTCCAGGCCTGGACGGGATGCACGACGTGGACGACTACCCGAACGCCCGCACCGTCCCGGGCCTGTTCGCCTACCGGTACGACTCACCGCTGTTCTTCGCCAACGCCGAGAACTTCCGCCGCCGTGCGCTCGCGGCTCTCGACGCGTGCAGCGAGGACGTCGACTGGTTCGTCCTCAACATGGAGGCCATCGTCGAGGTCGACATCACGGCACTCGACGCGCTGGAGGACGTGCGCGCCGAGGTGACCCGCCGCGGCATCGCCTTCGGCCTGGCTCACGCCAAGCACGACCTGCTCGACGACCTCACCGCCTACGGGCTCACCGCGAAGATCCAGCCTGAAATGATCTTCCCGACGATGCGTGCCGCCACAGCCGCCCACCACCTGCGGCTGGGCCCCGCACACCCCTGACCGCCGCGGGCGCGGCGCCGGCGTTCCGGATGTCGACCGCCCCGCTGCGGCGGCATCCGACGACGGAAACCCACGTCGTGGGTGGTCAGGGCGTGATGCCGAAGCGATGAAGACCGAAGGCGCGGATCGCGTTTCCGCGCACCAGCTGGTGAATCTCGGAGGCCTCCATTCCGGCGCCGGCGACGAGCCGCTGGACAACGGCGCGGGAGTTCGGCCACGTCCCGTCCGTGTGCGGAAAATCCGTTTCGAAGAGAATGTTGTCCATCCCGACCGACGACCGGGAGACGAGGCCGTGCTGGTCGTCGAACAGGCAGCCGAAGACCCTGCCGGCGATGTAGCTGCTCGGCGGGCGCGGAAGGTCGATTCCGCCAACGCCCCCTTTCCACACCAGATCCATCCGCTCGAGCAGATACGGCATCCAGCCGACCTGGCTCTCGGCATAGGTGATCGTCAGGCCGGGAAAGCGCTCGAGCGTGCCGGAGAATATCCAGTCGCACAGGGAGCCCTCCGCGTTCTGCGACGACAGGGACATGCTGACGGCCAGCGGGGCGTCCGGCGACGTCGTCGGCAGCGTCGACGAGGATCCGATGTGCATCGTGATGACCGTGCCGGTCTCCTCGCAGGCCTGGAACAGGGGGTCCCACCCCCTCGAGTGCAGCGAGGGCAGCCCGAGCCTGCTGGGGTTCTCGGAGAACGAGATGGCGAAGGATCCCTTCGCGGCGCAGCGGCGTACCTCCTCGGCGGCCAGCAGCGGGTCCCACAGCGGCACAAGGGTGAGTGGGATGAGTCGTCCGTGGCCGGGGCCCGCCGACCATTCGTCGATCATCCAGTCGTTGTAGATCCGCAGGCAGGCGAGCGCGACGGCCTTGTCCGTGCGTTCGGCGAAGCCCTGCCCGCAGAAACGGGGGAAGGTGTTCGGGAAGTTGATCGCCGCCTCGACATGGTTCGTGTCCATGTCGGCCAGCCGGGCGGACTGTTCATAGGTACCGGGCCGGAAGTCCTCGTAGACCGCCGGAAGGTTCTTGACCTCGTGCGCGGGAACGCCCGCCGAGGCATGCAGCAGCCCGGTCGGGTAAACGAGGTCGTCGTAGACCCACACATCGCACCACTGGCCGTCGGGGGCACCGCGCTCGAATCCGTAGTGACCGCCTGAGAAGACAAGTCTGACCTTCTCCCGCACCACCCGAGGACCGCGGTCACGTAGTCCTGGAGGCAGCTCGGACCGCCAGAGGTCCCGGGGCTCCAGGATATGGTCATCCACCGAGATGATCAGGGGAATGTTCTCGATTTCCGGTCTGGCGGTCGTGGTGCTCACCATCGTCGCCCTTCGTCCGTGGTGGGGCCGCTTCCGCACCGGTTCGAGAGGCACGGTGAAGCCGCCGCAACGTGATCGGGATGGTTTTTCCGCGCGGTCATCGACCGCGGTGAACCCACTGCCGGGAAAGGATCAGGATCAGCTGCCCTCGGGGCGGCCCGTCTCCACATTCGCATCCGCGGAACGGGCGCCCTCGACCGGCCGGTAGGCGTACTGGCCGGCGAGGACCACCTGGACCGTCGCCGCGACGGCTGCACGCAGCTCGTCCACGCTGCGCCGGCCGACCTGCCAGAAGTGCAGGTCGGTGAGGAAGGCCTTCCCGATTATCTCGGTGACGACCTTGTCTCGTTCGTCGGCGACGTGATCCGGGCCGTAGATCGCGGCACCGATGACAGTTCTCATCGCCGCTTCGGCCTCGTCGATGGCGACACCAGCGGCACTCGACGTCATCGCCTGAATGAAAGCTCCGACGAGGCGGGGATTGCGGTCGAGCCCATCGATGAGCAGGTTCATCACGGCGATGACCCGGGTGGCGGGATCGTCGCCGCTCCTCGGCACCGAGCGCAGATCCGCGCCGGCACCGCGCAGGCGGCGGATGAGTGCCGCGGAGAGCAGGAGCTCCTTGGACGGAAAGTAGCGGTACAGAGTGCCCAGTGCGACGCCGGCCTTCTCCGCGACAGTGCGCATCTGCACCGCTTCGTAGCCACCGCCGGCGGCGAGCCCGACCGCGACGGTCAGGATGCGCTCCCGCCGTGCGTGCTGGGTCGAGTTGGCCACGACCGCGCCGGGCTCGGATGCGCGGTCCGATCTGAGCGCGGCAGTGTCGGCCGACATTCCCGCGACCTCCGTCTCCGCGCCCTGCCCGCCACCGGCAGGTGGCCTCGTGCCCGGCCGCGCCGCCTCGCACCACCGGAGGTCGCCGACCTCTGACGTACGTCATCGCATCTGCGCTCAGCTCTCTTCGGGAGGTTACTTCACGGCGACCGGGTTGACAGGTGCACCGAGTCCGGCGCTGAAGGGCTGCGGCGTGGCCTCGAGCAGGAAGTCGTAACGACCGTCCGAGGCGCAGTCGGCCGCCAGTTCCTCCAGGTCGAAGTTCTGGCCCTGCGTGAGCCCCATCTCGACCAGGTGCAGCAGGTGGACCGGGAGATACAGATCAGGGCGCTCGCCGGGGAAGACCTCGAACGTCATCGTGTCGGTGGCGACCGCGGCGACGTTGTGGCGATGCAGCCATTCGACCGTCAGCATGGACAGGCCCGCCGCGGGCGCCATGTAGCCGAGCCGGTCACCCCGATGCAGAACGGTGATCTGCCCAGTACGGACGAGCAGGATGTCGCCCGCCTCGATCCGCAGACCGGCCAGGTCGACGGCACATTCAAGATCGTTCACCGTGATCGCATGGCCGCCGGGCAGGACGTCGACGCCGCGGGCGCGGGCGACGTCGAGAAGCACACCGCGCCCCACCAACGGCCCGATCTTGTCGATCCCGCAACGCCCCGCCCCCGCCGCGGTGATCGTCTGCGCGCCGAATCCGTTGTAGATGCGATTGTCGTAGGAGGCATGCGCGAGGGCGTCCCAGTGGGTGGCGGCCTGCAGCCCCATCACGACGACGTCGTCGGAGAAGCATGCCTGCGCCGGATCACCGGTGATGGGCTCGTTGAGCGACACCATGGTTCGCAGTGGGTTGATCCTGCCCGGCAACGCCCCGGTCTGCGGCCCGCCGGACGACAGCGGGAGCCCCAGCGCCAGCCGGCGGCCACTGCGTACCGTCGCGGCGGCCCGCCGGACCGCCTCCGGCGTGATCAGATTGACGGTCCCCCGCTCATCGCTCTGACCCCATCGACCCCAGTTGTTCACCTTCCGGGCGAGTTCGTGGAACTCGTCGGGTAACGACATCCGCCTGCCCCTCCCGATGCTCAGGCCGGCCGACCGGGTCAGGCCCCACCGACCTGCGCCTGCCGCTGTCGGGTGGTGCTGTGAACCGGATCTGTGTCGAAGCGGGGCAGCACGTGGCGGCCGAACGTCTCCACCGACTCGATGGCCAGCTCACGGGTCAGCGCACTCGAGAGGACACCGAACACCAGCTGGTCGGCACCGATGTCGACGTAGCTCTGGACCGAGCGTGCGCATTCCTCCGGGTCGCCGACGATGACGTACCCGTTGGTGATCGCCAGTTCGAGCAGGTCCGGAGTGACTTTCGGCAGCAGTTCCGGCCAGTCGGGCACGTGCTTCGGCTTCGGGAACGTGTCGAGATATCGGTAGACCAAGCTCTGTAGACGGCTCATCGACATGTCGAGGGCGGTCTCGCGCGCCCTGGCCCCGTCCGGAAGACACATCATCTGACTGGTGACCATGACATTGTTGTTAACGTAGCCGCCGACTGGCTCTGCCTTTTCGATGTTTTTCTTGTACACCTCGATCAGTGGCGCGAGCTCGTCGGGCGTGCCGTGGCCGAAGCACAGCACACCCAGGCCCATCCGGGCCGCCTTCTCGAAGGTCGCGGGATTTCCGGCGGCGACCCACATCGGCGGGTGCGGGTCGGTGTACGGCTTCGGCAGCACCTGCCGCGGCGGTAGCGAGAAGAACCGGCCCTCGTGCTGGTAGAGCCCCTCCCGCCACATCTTCGGGAGCTCGGCCACGACCTCGTCGAACATCTCCCGGGTCAGTGCCGGGTCGGTGATGCCGAACCCCTGCTGCTCGGTGCTGGACGAACCCCGGCCCATACCCAGCTCGAACCGGCCGTTGGAGAGGTGGTCGAGCATGGCGGCACGTTCGGCGATGCGTGCCGGATGGTTCACCGGCGGGGTGATGTTGAAGATCCCGCTACCCAGGTGGATCCGCTCCGTGACGCCGGCGAGATAAGCGAGGAAGCTCTCGTTCGAGGACAGGTGCGAGTACTCCTCGAGGAAGTGATGCTCGGTCGCCCAGGTGTATTTGAAGCCAACCCGATCAGCGGCGCAAACAAGGTCGATCTCGGCTCGCAGGCGCTGATGTTCCGTGTCTGGAGGACCTCCTCCGGTGACCCTCTTCGGCATGTGCAGAGAATTAAAGAGCCCGAACTCCATGGCGGTGCCACCCCTCTCCGATGTCGACGGCAGAACGCCTGGCCGCCGATCAGCGGTGGACTAGAACTGGTTCTAGAGCGTAGCATGCCGACACCACCTGGCAAGCAATGCCAGCCATCTGCACCTGATCATAGAACTGGTTCTAGTATGAGGACGCTGCCCGCTTATCACTCGTCTGGCGCGCAGCGATCACCACACAGCCCACGGAACGCCGAAGCGCTGCGAGAGGGGACGGGGTACATGGGTGAGCCCGACACGAAGATCTACGTCCACGGCGAATGGTGGGAGCCTGAGCACGGCCACTACCCGGTGCTTGATCCCGCGACGGAGCAGGTCGTCGGTGCGGCGCCGGAGGCTGGATCAGCGCAGGTGGAGGCCGCCGCGGCAGCAGCTCGCGCGGCCTTCGACGACTGGTCGGCCACCCCGCCGGCACACCGCGCCGAGATTCTGGACCGCATCGCCGTCCTGCTCGCCAAGCAGGCGGGCGAGCTCGTACCACTCGTGCAGGCCGAGACCGGCTCGACCATGCGGGTCGCCACGACCATGCAGGTGCCGGTCGCGGTCGAGCGCTTCGAGCGCTACGCGCGGCTCGCGGGAGCCTCGACCGACCTTCCGCTCCCGCCACAGGCCGTCGCGGCGACCGCGATGGCACGCGGCGGGCTCGTCGGGGCCGTCGCCCGCCGCGCCCCGGTGGGGGTCGTCGCGTGCATCACCCCTTACAACTTTCCGCTCCCCAACCTGGCCGGCAAGGTCGCGCCGGCGCTGGCCATGGGCAACACGGTGGTGCTGAAGCCTGCCCCCCAGGACCCACTCCAGGTGTTGCGGTTCGCCCAGATCGCCCACGAGGCGGGCCTGCCCGCCGGAGTGCTCAACGTCGTCACGGGTTCGACCGCGGGCAGCGGCGCCGCGCTGGTCGCCTCACCCGACGTCGACATGATCAGTTTCACCGGCAGCACGGAGGTCGGCCAGCGCATCGGCGAGGTCGCGGGGCGTGGCATCAAGCGTCAGTTGATGGAACTGGGCGGGAAGGGCGCGGCGATCGTCCTCGCCGACGCCGACCTGGACGCGGCGGCACAGGGCATCGGCAGCACCTGGAGCTTCCACTCCGGCCAGATCTGCACGGCGCCGACCCGGGTCCTGGTCCAGCGGCAGGTCCACGACCAGCTGGTGGACAAGCTTGTGGCCTTCGCGGGGGTCTGCAGGGTTGGTGACCCACGAGACCCGGAGACGGTCGTCGGGCCGCTGATCTCGGCCGCCCAACGCGCCCGGGTCGAGGCACTGATCGCCGATGGCGCCTCGGCGGGCGCGACCGTCGCCGTCGGCGGCGGGCGGCCCGGTCTTGACCGCGGCTACTACATCGAGCCCACGCTGCTCACCGATGTGGAGCCAGGCATGACGGTCGCCCAGGAGGAGTTCTTCGGGCCGGTGATCGTCGTGATCGGCTTCGACGACGTCGACGAGGCCGTGTCGATCGCGAACGGGACGCAGTACGGGCTCTACGACTACGTCTGGTCAGGTGACACCGCGCTCGCCTACCGGGTGGCGGGCCGGCTGCGCACCGGCAACGTCGGCATCAACACCATCGCGCGCAACAACGAGACCCCGTTCGGCGGGTTCAGGCGCAGTGGCGTCGGCCGTGACTGCGGGGAGTTCGCCCTGCACGCGTACAGCGAGATCCAGAGCGTCGTCTGGGACGGCTGAGCACTGTCACCCCGCCCGTCCTCTGCCACTGCAACCCTCTGCCACTGCAACCCTCTGCCGCTGTACCTCTCCGCCGCTGTACCCCTCTGCCCCGCCGATTCTCGCTCCCGGCCCGCGCGGGCCTCCAGAAAGGATCTTGAAGGTTATGCAGGGTGTCGTCTGGGACGGCGAGCGCGCACAACTGGTGGACGATCTCACCGTACGGGACCCGGGGGCCGGGGAGGTAACGGTCCGGGTCAAGGCGGCCGGGCTCTGCCACAGCGATGTGTCGGTGCTCAACGGCACGATCTCCTGGCCCACCCCCGCGGTCCTCGGGCACGAGGGCGCCGGCGTGGTCGTGGCGTCAGGGCCCGGCGTCACGACCCTGGCGGAGGGTGACCACGTCGTACTCACCACGCTGGGTAACTGCGGGGCATGCGCAGAGTGCGACTCGGGCCGACCGACGATGTGCCGCGGCACCTTCGGCGGCAGGCCTGCGCCGTTCACCTGGCGCGGCGAGCCGGCCTACAGCTTCGCGAACGTCTCCTGCTACGCCGAGCAGGTGGTGGTGCGGGCCAACCAGTGTGTGCCGATTCCCCGGGACGTCCCGATGGCCTCCGCCGCGCTGGTCGGCTGCGGGGTCGTGACCGGTGTCGGAGCCGTGCTCAACCGGGCCCGGGTGTCGACTGGTGACACCGTCGCCGTCATCGGCGTCGGTGGAGTCGGGCTCAACGTCCTGCAGGGTGCCCGGGTCGCGGGTGCCAGCCGGATCATCGCCGTCGACGTCAACCCCGCCAAGGAGAAGCTCGCCCGGCAGTTCGGTGCGACCGACTACGTCAACCCGGCCGGTGGCGATGTGGCGGGTGCCATCCGAGCGCTCGTGCCGGCCGGCGTCGATCACGCGTTCGAGTGCGTCGGCAGCTCCTCGCTGATCCGGGCCGCGATCGACTCCCTCGACTGGGCGGGGACCGCTGTCCTGCTCGGCGTTCCGCCGGAGGGTGCGGAGGCCTCCTTCCGGGTCGCCGACCTCTACCTCGACAAGTCGGTCCTCGGTTGTCGCTATGGAGCCTCCCGGCCTCAGCGGGACATCCGCACCTACGTCGAGCTCTACCGCTCCGGCCGGCTGCTGCTCGACGAGCTGGTCACCCGCACCTACCCCCTGGCCGACATCCACCACGCCATCGAGGACCTCGAGGCCGGCGATCTCGCCCGCGGCGTCCTCCTGATGGCCGACTAGCCGGGATACCCGGCAGACCGCGATCAGCCGATCGAAATCCGATCCAGTGGCGTGCGTCGCGTACGAACCATCACGATTCTCACCGGAACCCAGAACCCAGAACAGCTTGACCGAAACCAGCACATTTTCTATGTTAGAACTGGTTCTAATTCCATTCAACAAAGGTGGTAGACGGTGCGATGACCGAATCAGGAGAGACCAGCGAAGCCCCCGTCGAAGAACGCGACGAGGATCCCTTCGACGGCCTCGGACGTCGAGAGCTGTGCTCCCTCGGCCGTGAATGGCTGCTGCACGGCCACCTCCAGGACCGCATCGGAATGCCGCTGGTGCTGGAGAACAGCGATCGGGAGACGATGGAGAAGGCCGCCATCGACCAGTGGATGGCGGCCAGCCCGGTCTATTCCCGGCGGGTTCAGCGGGCGCTCGGGTTCGGCGCTCCCACCGTCGAGTCGATATTCAAGAACCTCCAGCTCGACATCGGCACTCCGCACCAGTACCTCGACGTCCGGTACCGCCTCCTCGGGCCCGACCGCGGAGAGTTCTTCCTCGCCCACTGCGGTGCGCTGTTGGATGTGGAGCCGATGGGCGAGGAGTTCGTCCGCGGTATGTGCCACACGATCGAGGACCCCACCTTCGACGCGACCGCCGGCGCGGGCAACCCCCGGGCCCGGGTTCGGCCGCTGCATCGACCGCCGCGCACACCGGCCGGCCGCGAGCCGCACTGCCGCTGGACGGTCCACATCGACGACGGCCCGCCCGTCGCGCCTCACCGCAACGAGGCACTCGTGGCCGCGTCACTCGCGGCGACGGTGACGCTGCCGGCGCCACGAGACGTGCCTGGCACCGAGCCCGGGGGGTGGCCTGACTACAGCGGCCCGTTCGCCGCGGACTTCGCGCTCGAGGACCTGTCCCGTTCCGCGCTGGTGATCGCGCTGCGCGAGGTGGCGCTGCAGAGCCACCTGTTGTTCCGCTCCTACCAGCTCGCCGTCGAGGACCACTTCGGTACGGAGCGGGTGGCCCAGGTCGTGCCCCGGGTCTTCGCCGGCCTCGGTGGGCTGACCTCGGAACGGCTACGGCGCTCGATGCGTCTGCCGGGCGGCGCGGAGAGCGTGGCCAGGGTCCTGCGGCTGCACCCGATGCTGGCGCCCGCCGGCTATGTGCGGACCCGGATCGAACTCGTGGACGCCACCCGGGTGAGATTCGCCCTTCGGGAGAGTCCCATGACCTCCGAACCCGACGGCCGCACCTGGTTCGCCCGCCTGGGCCACGGTGCGGACAGCCTTGCCCAGATAGCCGCCCTGGTACGCGGCGTCGACGCCCGGGCCAGGGTCGGTGCCGCGCGCCTGCGGCCGGACGAGGTGCTCGCCTACGAGATCGAGGTMGACCCGGCCGCGCCGGAAGCACCCGAGGCCCCGGAAGTGGGGCTGGCGAAGATCAGCAATGGTGCGGGCTTCCTCTTCCGGCAGCGCCGTTCCCCGCGTGGCCCCGAACCGGTCGCGGACGTGCCGGCGCGGACGGGTGGCCGGCCATGAGCTCGCAGCCCGGCGCGGCGGAGCGCGATGTCAACCGCGGGACGGCCCGCGTCGACGACACCGATCATCTACGTCGCGTCTTCAGCGCCTTCCCCAGCGGGGTGACCGCGGTCGCCGCGCTCGTGGACGGGTCCCCGGTCGGCATCGCCGCCAGTTCGTTCACCTCGGTGTCGCTGTGCCCGGCCTACGTCTCGATCTGCGTCGCACACAGCTCCACCACCTGGCCGGTGCTGCGGACGGCCGGCCGGTTCGGTGTCAGCGTGCTCAGCGCCAGCCAGGAGCAGGCCTGCCGGCAGCTTGGTTCCCGTGCTGGTGACCGGTTCGCCGCCCTCTCCTGGCAGGCCACTCCCGGCGGCGCGGTGCTGATGAACCAGGCGAGCGCGTGGTTCGAGTGCGGCATCGAGCAGGAGGTCCCGGTCGGGGACCACAACGTCGTGCTGATGCGTGTGCTCGATCTGAACGCCGACCTTCGGATCCCTCCACTGGTCTTCCAGTCCAGCCGGTTCCATCGGCTGGACTCGGTCCGCGCGTAGATGACCGCCGATCCCACCGGCGATCTCCCCGTTGCCGGCGGCCCGCCGCTGCCAGCACGCCCCGCCCGCCCCGACTCGACGACGGAGATCGTGATGTCACCCACCCTGACCGGCCGGCGATTCATCGGACGCAACGCACTCGTCACCGGCGCCGCGTCCGGAATCGGCCGCTCCGTCGTTCTCCGCCTCGCCGCGGAGGGTGCCTCGGTACTGGCCTGCGACGTCGACACGGCCGGCCTGGCGGAGACGGAGAAGCTGGCCACGGACAGCGACGGAACGGTGCGCACCCGCGTCACGGACGTACGTGACCCGGCCGAATGCCGGGCGGCGGTCTCGGCCGCCGTCGAGGCGTTCGGCAGCCTGCACGTACTCGGAAACGTCGCCGGGATCCTGCGTTTCAACAACGTGGCCGATGTCAGCGAACAGGAGTACCGGTCCATGTTCGCGGTGAACACCGACGGCTATTTCTTTCTGTGTCAGGCCGCTATTCCGCATCTTCTTGCCAGCCGCGGAAACATCGTGAACATCGCCTCCAACGCGGGAGTCATGGGGGGCGCCTACACGGTTGTCTACTGCATGACGAAGGGCGCGGTCGTCCAGCTCACCCGTGCGCTTGCCATGGAGTTCCTCAAGAAGGACCTCCGAGTCAATGCCATCGCACCCGGTGGAACGCAGACGAACATCGTCCGCACGGCCGAGTTCCCCGCCGACACCGACTGGGAGCTGATCGGGCGCTACAGCCTGCCGAAGCCCCTGGCCACCCCGGAGCAGATAGCGGCTCTGTTCGCCTTCGTGGCCAGCGACGAGGCCGCGAACATCAACGGCGCCATCCTCGCCAGTGACGGCGGGCTGACCGCCGGGTAAGTCGCCCGCCACCGAGCGAGCTTTTCCTGTCGCCACTGTGAACGGTTCAGATGACGCACCGGTCGGCAGGTCACCGATGAGGTTGCCGACGCCGCGAGTTAGGAGGTTCCCGTGTTTGACCTGATCATCGCTGGCGGGCGCGTCGTGGACGGCTCGGGCCGACCAGGAGTCCTGGCTGATGTCGGGGTACGGGACGGTCGCGTTGTCGCCGTGGACCACCCGGGCGCGCTGTCCGGCGTGCCGGCGAGGACCCTGGACGCGACCGGGCTCGTCGTGGCGCCCGGCTTCATCGACGTGCACACGCACTACGACGCCCAGCTGTGGTGGGATCCTGCCGCGAGCGCCTCCAGCCAGCATGGCGTCACCACCGTGCTGGGCGGGAACTGCGGCTTCAGCCTGGCTCCGCTGCGGGCGGACGACGGCAGCGCGGCCGGGGGCGCGACCGAGGCCGACTACCTGCGCCGGATGATGGCGAAAGTCGAAGGAATGCCCCTGGCGGCCCTGGAGACCGGCGTCAGCTGGGACTGGGAGTCTTTCGGCGAGTTCCTCACCGGCCTGGAGGGACGCATCGCGGTGAACGCGGGCTTTCTCGTCGGGCACTGCGCGCTGCGCCGCTATGTCATGGGCGCGTCCGCGGTCGGATCGGCGGCAGACGACGACGCGGTCGAGGCGATGGTCGTCCAGCTGCACGGCGCGCTGGACGCCGGCGCCCTCGGGCTGTCGACGACACTGTCGACGTCGCACGCGGACGGCGACGGGCGACCCGTCGCCTCACGCTGGGCCACGACCGACGAGCTGCTCACGCTGTGCCGCGCGGTCGGCCAGCACGAGGGCACCTTCCTGGAAGCGATCGTGCCCGGCTGCCTGGACCAGTTCGACGACGAGGAGATCGAGCTGCTCGCGGGCATGTCCGCGGCGGCCGGCCGCCCCCTGAACTGGAATGTCCTCACCGTCGACGCGGCCGTCCCGGCACGGGTTCCCCGGCAGCTGGAAGCGTCACGCCGCGCCCGCGAGACCGGCGGACGAGTGATCGCGCTGACCATGCCGACCCTCGTCCCGATGAACATGAGCCTGCTGACCTTCTGCGCGCTACACCTGATTCCCGGCTGGGGCGAGGTGCTGCGCCATCCCGTCCCGGAGCGGATCAGCAGGCTCCGCGACCCCGAGGTGCGCGCACGGATGCAGGCCCAGGCCCGGTCACCGGAGGCGGGGGTCCTGCGCCGGCTGTCCAGTTTCGAGGGCTACGTCATCGGCGACACCTATTCCACGGCCAACGCGGGCCTGTCCGGCCGCGTCGTCGGTGACGTCGCGGCCGAACGCGGGCAGGACCCGTTCACCACCCTGGTCGACATCGCGGTCGCGGACGGTCTGCGCACGGTGCTGTGGCCGACGCCGACCGACGACGACCACGCCTCATGGCAACTGCGGGCACGAACCTGGGAACACGAGGACGTCCTGCTGGGCGGTTCCGACGCGGGTGCCCACCTCGACCGGATGGCTGGGGCGCCCTACCCGACCCGCTTCCTCGCGGACTGCCTGCGCGGGCGGCGACTGGTGAGCCTCGAGCGGGCCGTGGCCATGATGACCGGCGAACCCGCCGCGGCTTTCGGGCTGCCCGACCGCGGGATCATCGCTCCCGGTCACGCCGCGGACCTGGTGCTGTTCGACCCGCGTACCGTCGACTCCACACCGGCACGTACCGTCGACGATCTTCCCGCGGGTGCGTCCCGCCTGACCGCGGACCCGATCGGCGTCGCGGCGGTACTGGTCAACGGCGTTGAGATCGTCCGCGCCGGGCGGCCGACCGGAGCGACCCCCGGCACCCTGCTGCGATCCGGCCGGGACACCGCGAGTGTCCGGACCCGCTGAGATCGCCGCACCGCTGATCGCGCCCGCTGTCAGCAGGCGCATCCTCCGCCGCAGCCACCGGGCCCGCCGGTTTCGGGAATGCCGGTGGACCTACGGCGTCGCTGCCATCCCAGGAACACCACCGCCAGGACGGCCAGCGAGATCGCGGCGGCGATCAGGCCCTGGTTGACCAGGGCGGCGGCTCCGGCCGTGAGTGGCCCCACGCTACCGAACCCGACCCACATAATAAGTGGAGCTGTAAATGGGTTGCAGCCGGACATTGCTTCCGGTCCTTGGCGCTGCCCACATATAGCCGTTTCCGGCGTAGATGCCCATGTGGGTGATGTTTGACGGGCTGCCGAAGAAGATGAGGTCTCCGGGCTGTTTCCCGGCCTTCGGTATACGTGTCGTGGCCTGGAACTGCTGCTGGGCGGTACGTGGCAGGTTCCGTCCAAGCTGCCGGTAGACGTACTGGGCGTATCCCGAGCAGTCGAAGGCGTAGGGTCCCGCGGCGCCGTAGACGTACGGTTTGCCGTTCTGCAGGGACGCGAGGTAGACCACCTTCGCCCCGATCTCGCTCGCCGGGACCGAGTCGTAGGCCGGTGTGGACGCGGCGCCGGACCGCCCCCCTCCGGTGCGAGCGGGCCTCGCCGCCGAGGGTGGTGCCTGGACTGTGACTGTCGCCGCTCCGGCGATCGAGGGGCGCAGCGCGCCGGAGCCGTCGAACACGGCGGTGAGGGTGGTCGTGGACAGCAGTCGAGTGGATATCCGCGCCTCGCCGGCGGCGTCCGTGCGGAGCGTGGCCGTGGTGGTCCATCTCGGTCCGTCGACAGCCACGATCCGGACGGCGGACCCGACGAGTGGATCACCATCGGCATTGGCCGCACGGACGGTGAACATCACCTCGCCGTTGGGCGCGACGGTCGCCCGATCGGAGGAGAAGGCGACACCGGTGAAGTTCCGCGACGGATCAGCGACGGCGGTGGCCAGTGCCGCAGCCGCACTGTCCGTCACCGCGGGCCGAGAACCCGTGTTCAGGACGCCAGCCGTGCGGACGGGGGGTGTCGGCGATGCCGCGGTGGCAGCGTCGCCGGTGGTGGCGAGCGCGAAGCCGGTCGAGGCGGTGGCCAAGCTGCCCGTCGTCATCAGAGCGAGCGTCGCTACGCGGCGCTGCGACGCTGATGCACGGGGCGACATTCCGCCGGTGCGTTCCGTGACCCTCGCTCGCGGATGGCGCCCCTGCGTCGGTACCGGTTCCTCACGAGCCCGGTAGCCGCGCCTTCTCGCACGATCCACCCCTACGTCCCTTCGTGCCCCCAATGCGATGGATCTACTATGCCATGTAGCAGATCGACATCCAATCGGCGCCCGGACTCCACGGAAACGATCACCAGACGAGCTGCTTTATCTGGAAAAAATGGGATCCGTCCACCCAGGTCGAGATGGATTGCACCCCACGGATCCCAGCCGTAACAACTACGATTGGTAGTAGGTACCAACGACGAACGGATCGGGCCGCACCAGTCCGTCCCGCGACCGGCAAGACTGCGGAGATGGACGCACGTCACCGGCCGCACCGATGTCCATCGATGTCCAGAGGCAGCCGATGGCGGCGACCGGGGCAGGCAGGACCGCTCTCGTCGGCGTGGGATGAGATGGATGCGGTGCTTGTCAGGTGCCGTGCGAGGGGGAGTCGTGGAACAACTCGGCGATCTGGAGGCCGACATCATGGACCGGGTGTGGTCCGCACGCGGTCCGGTGGCCGTCCGTGATGTCCGGGCACTGCTCGCACCGGAGCGCCCGTTGGCCTACACGACGGTGATGACGGTGATGGACCGGCTGTTCCACAAAGGGTGGCTGACCCGGGAACGCGCCGGGCGTTCCTACCGCTACCAGCCCGCGTTGAGCCGAAGCGCCTACACCGCCCAGCTGATGAGGTCGGTGCTGTCCGGGGCGGACGACCGAGGCCTGGCGCTGCTCCACTTCGTGCAGGCCATGGATGCCACGGAGTACGAGACGTTGCGTGAAGCGGTGCAGTGGCACTCCGCCAGCCGTGGTCGCGGCGACGAGGAACCCGCCCCGTGATCTTCGGTGTTCTCGCGGCGTACGCGGCCGTCGTCGCCTGCGGCCTGCCCTACTCCCTCCGCGACGCTTCCTGGTCCTCCCGCGCGCCCCGGCTCGCCGTCGTCATGTGGCTCGCCGCGATGATCTCCGTGGTGTCCGTGGCGGCGTTGGCCGCGGCGCTCCTGTTCGTACCGCTGCACGCGATCGGGGACACGCTGGTCCTGCTCGTCCAGTGGTGTGGTTGGAGCGACCACAGCCTGACGGTCTCCGCCCGGTGGACGGCTCCACGGACTGCCGGCGTGGTCGTAGGTGCCGCCGCGGCGCTCCGCCTCCTCCAGGTCGCTGTAACCGTCGCCGTCGGAGGCCGCCGGTCGCGCGTCCGCCACCGCCATGACGTCCGCCTGCTCGGGCGTTTCCATCCCGCACTGCGGATCTACATCCTGGATCACGCTGGTCGCAGTGCGTTCTGCCTCCCTGGCCGCAGCGGGGGCGTCGTCATCACCGAAGGCGCGCTGCGGGCTCTGCGCCCCACCGAACTCGACGCCGTCATCGCGCACGAACGCGCCCATCTCGCCGGCAGGCACCACCTCATCCTCGCCACGACGGCAATCCTGGCCAGGGCGTTCCCGATCGTGCCGCTCTTCGTCGCAGGCCACGAGGAGCTGCGCCGGCTCCTGGAGCTCACCGCCGACGACAGCGCGGCCCGGCGCAGCGCTCCCCACGTCGTCGCCGAAGCCGTGCTGAGGCTCGCTGCTCCCCCGGCCCCAGTGCTGGGCATGGCGAACACCGCGGTCCGGCAACGGGTACTACGCCTGCTGGCCGCGGATCCGCCGCTGCCCCGCTCCGCCGTTGCCACTCGCGGCCTCCTCGCCGCCGCGCTGCTGCTCCTGCCACTCGTGATGACCGTGGTTCCGGCTCTGCATGATCTCGGATATCACTGCGCCTGACCGTCGCGTCCGGGATCCGAGGAGCCCCTGGGGCGCTGGCGTGCGGCCGGCGCCCCAGGGACCTGGTCGGCTATCCGGTGCCGAGCAGCCCCTTCATGGTTGCGACCTCTGCGGTCTGGGTGGACACGATCGTCCCTGCCAGTGCGACGGCGTCGGGGAACCGCCCGTCCCGCTGCTCGGTGCGCGCCATCTCGATCGCGCCCTCGTGGTGCCGGATCATCATCTCGCAGAACATCCGGTCGAAGGCCGGTCCGGACGCCCCCCGGAGAGCGGCCATGTCGGTCTCCGACATCATTCCCATGCCCTCGGTGCCGTGCCCCCCACCGCCGTGACCCCCGCCGGGCATGGCGGTGGGTTCGCCCCACGCGTCAAGCCAGCCGGTCATCGTCGCGATCTCCGGTGCCTGCGCCGTCCCGATCTGCTGGGCCAGCGTGAGCACCGCCGGGTCGGTGGCCCGCCCGGGTGCCAGCTCCGCCATCTCCACGGCCTGCTGATGGTGCGGGATCATCATCTGGGCGAACATCACGTCCGCGGCGTTGTGGTCGCCGGCGCTGACGGCGCTGCCGCTTCCTGCCGTTGCGGACGAGGATGGCGCGGGGGCGTCGCCGCTCCCACAGGCCACGAGCGTGGCCGCCAGGGCCAGTCCTACCGCGGCGAGTCCAGGGTGGTGTCTTCTTCGCACAGGTCGTCCTCGGTGTCGGGGTGCCAACGGAGCTGAGGCCGGAGCCGCCGAGCGCGCCGGCAGGCGTGCGCGACGTCCGGCGCCGGGCCGCTCACAGCCGCCACACGCAGTAGACGGACAGGTCGGTCAGGTACCGAGGTGGTGGCGTCGGCGGCGGATCGCCCCGCGTCTGTCGCGTCCCGGCGGAGGCGGAAGCGTCAGCGGAGGTAGGCATGGCCGCCAGGTCGTGCGGTTCGCCGTGGCGAGCGACCGGTTCGGGGTCGTCACGAAACACCGCCGAACAGAGCGTGCCCTGGTGGCCGTGGTCTCCACCGCCGGGCTGGTGCGGGTGGGGGCAGCGCTGGTGGACGTCACGGCCGGTTCCCTCGACGCAGAGCGGCGAGCCGAGTGCGTGCACCTGCACGGCCAGGCCTGCGTGCATCGCCAGCAGCCCGAGCAGGACGGCTGACACGAGCACGAGCCGGGCCCAGAGTGCGCCGTGTCGTGCCGTTGCCTCGCAGCGCGTCACGTCACCCTCTCCGCTTCCGCCACCGGGATACTACTACGGGAGCTAGTACTCGACGTCGCATCCCTTGCGTCCACGAGCGGACACGACACGCCATCCAGGACGGCGTTATCGGCTTTTTTCCGGTTCCTCCCGCGAAGGATCACGCCCGCAGGCGGCGACAGGGCCGCACGCGCGCCGAGCATGCACGAGAACCTACTATTTGACGTAGTAGTTTACGGTCGGGCCATGGGCTCGCCGACCGGTTCGGTCAGGTCGGCATCCTGGTACGCGGTGTCGGCACCGGCCGCGGCCACTGCGCTGCGGTGCTAGTCCACGTGCGGCCCTGTCGACGTCCGGGGCAGCTTCTGCCGTTTGAGCAGCAGGGCGTTCACTGCGACCAGGAAGCTGGACCCGGACATCGTCAGCGCGGCGATCTCGGGTCGTAGCGTGAGGCCGACGAGGGGTGCGAAGACACCGGCGGCGATCGGCAGGGCGACCGTGTTGTAGCCGACCGCCCAGGCCAGGTTCTGGCGCATCTTGCGGACGGTGGCCCGGCCGACGAGCAGAGCGGTGGGCACGTCCAGCGGGTCGGAGCGCATGAGCACGACGTCCGCGGTCTCGATCGCCACATCGGTGCCGGCGCCGATCGCGATACCGAGGTCGGCCTGCGCCAGCGCCGGGGCGTCGTTGACGCCGTCGCCGACCATCGCCACCCGCCGGCCGCCGGCCTGCAACCGTGCGATCTCCGCCGCCTTGTCACCTGGCAGGACCTCGGCGATCACCGTGTCGATGCCGAGTTCCCTCCCGATCCGCCGCGCCGTGCCCGTGTTGTCGCCGGTGAGCATCACGACCTCGACGCCCGCGTCGTGCAGGGCGGTGACCGCCGCCGCGGCGCTCGGCCGCGGTGCGTCGGCGAGACCGACGAGGCCGGCGATCCGCCCGTCGACCGCCACCAGCACGGCCGTGCGCCCGTCAGCTGCGAGGGCGTCGAGCCGGAAGGCGGCATCACCGAGCGCGACCCCCTCGGCCCGCATCAGCCGGCTGTTGCCGACCGCGACCCGGTGCCCGTCGACGGTGGCCACCGCGCCCTGCCCCGGGACGTTGGTGAACGCCTCGGCAGGCCGCCGGGGCACTCCGCGCACGTCGGCGTGGCGGGCGATCGCCGCCGCGAGCGGATGCTCGGACTCCCGTTCGACCGCGGCAGTAAGCGGCAGCAGGTCCTCCTCGGGGAAGCTGAGCGTCTCGATGCCGGTGACCTCGGGCTCGCCCTTCGTCAGCGTGCCGGTCTTGTCCATGACGACCGTGGTGACACCGGCAGCGGCCTCCAGCGCGGTCGCGTTCTTGAACAGGACGCCCCGGCCGGCACCCAGCCCGGTGCCGACCATGATCGCTGTCGGGGTGGCCAGGCCGAGGGCGTCCGGGCAGGTGATGACGACGACGGTGATCGCGAACAGCACCGCCTCCTGCGTCGGCCGGTCGGTGGCGAGCAGCCACACCAGCCCGGTGGCGAGCCCGCCCGCGAGGGCTACCAGGACAAGCCAGAAGGCGGCCCGGTCGGCCAGCCGCTGGCCGGGAGCGCGGCTGTTCTGCGCCTGCTGGACCAGGGAGACGATCTGCGCCAGGGCGGTGTCGGCGCCGACCTTCACAGCCCGGACCCGCAGGATGCCGGTGGTGTTGATGGTGGCACCGATCACCTCGGACCCCGGCGCCTTGTGGACGGGCAGGCTCTCGCCGGTGACCATCGACTCGTCGATGTCGGACTCGCCGGCGACGACCACCGCGTCGACCGGGATCCGGCCGCCCGGCCGGACCAGCAGCAGGTCCCCGACGACCACCTGCGCGGTCGGCACCTCGACAGGCTCGCCGTCCCGCAGCACCAGCGCCTTCTCCGGCGCCAGCTCCAGCAACGAGCGGATCGCGTCGTTGGCACCACCGCGGGCACGCATCTCGAACCAGTGGCCCAGCAGCACGAAGGCGGCGAGGACGGTGGCCGCCTCGTAGAAGACCTCGCCGCCGCCGGTGAGGGTGACGACCAGGGAGTACGTCCAGCCGGTACCGATCGCGACGGCGACGAGGACCATCATGTCCAGGGTCCGCGCACGTAGCGCTCTGAACGCCCCGTCGAAGAAGATCCACGAAGCCCAGAAGATCGCTGGCAGGCTCAGGATCAGCTGGAACACGTCGTCGCGCARCCCGAACGGGGCAGGGTCGTCGAAGCCGAGCACGTCCCTGCCGATCGCCGACCACAGCAGGATCGGGACCGAGAAGACCGCGGCCACCAGGAACCGGCGGCGCATGTCGGCGACCATCGCGGCCATCGACAGGTCGCCGTGCCCACCGTGGCCCATCGCCTCATGCCCAGAGGCGACCGGGGCCCCGTCTCCTCCCGGCCCGTGACCGTCCTGCAGACTGCCAGCCCTCGCCATCTACTGCACCACGTAGTAGTTCATCGAGCCAAACCTCTTCCCTGGACGACCGGATCGCCCACCGGCCCCCCACTCCCTGCGGCGAAGACCCAGATGCCCGGAGCGGGAGCCAAGCAAAGCGCTAACTACCACCGCCACCGCCTCGACAGCGGGTTGGACCACATCGACCGGTCACCGTCGACCCGCTTTTCTACTACGTGAAGTAGTGGTTTACCRTGACCTTCGGCCGCTCACGCCGGACCGCCTGCCGATCCCACCCCGGTTCCGGTGCTCCCTTCGACAAGCAGTCGGGCAGGAAACAGGAAAGGGGTTCCACACCGAAGGCGCCCGCGACGTCGGGCGCCGCCGTCTTCTCCCCAACCGGTGCTCGACCGGGAGTCCTCGCTCGATCCCCTACCCGCCGCCGCGGAGGTCCGGTGAATCTCGCAGCTGTTCTCGTGACCGGCCTGTTCGCGGGCGGGGTGTCCTGTGCCGCGGTCCAGGGCGGGCTGCTGACCGGTCTGATCACCCGGCAGCACGCCGCCGCAGCGGGATCGGCACGGCCGTCGGGCGGCGCGCCCCTGCGCGGCCGCCATTCGGTCCGGGTCCAACGCGCGCGGTCCGGTCCAGGACGGCGGCCGCAGCAGGTCGGGACGGAACCGGACTGGCGCACGCGGCTCGGTGACGACCTCACACCGGTCGGTGGGTTCCTGGCCGGCAAGCTGGTCTCGCATGTCGCGCTCGGGGCGCTGCTGGGGGCGGCCGGCAGCGCGGTGGAGCTGTCGGTCGGCGCCCGCACCTGGCTGCAGATCGGTGCCGGCCTGCTGATCATTCTGTTCGGTCTCGCCCAGCTCGGCGTGCCCGGATTCCGCCACGTCGTCGTCGAACCACCCGCGTCGTGGACGAGGATCGTCCGCCGGCGGGCCCGATCGCAGGCCGCCCTGGCACCCGCGCTGCTCGGCCTGGCGACCGTGCTCATCCCCTGTGGGGTGACACTGTCGGTGGAGGCGCTGGCACTCGCCGCCGGGTCCGCGCCGGCGGGCGCGGCCACGATGGGAGTGTTCGTCCTCGGCACCGGCCCGCTGTTCGCCGTCCTCGGTTACGCCGCCCGCAAGGCCGCGACCGCGTGGCGCAGCCGACTGGCCCTGGTCACCGGACTGGTCGTCCTGGCGATGGGGCTCTACACCCTCAACGGCGGCCTGCAGCTGGCCGGTTCGCCCCTGGCCGCCGGCCGTCTCGCCGAAACCCTCGGTCTCACCCAGCCACCGGCGGCCGACACATCCGCCACCTCGACCGCCGGTGGCCGCCAGACCGTGGAGATCACCGCCCGCGCCGACTCCTACAGCCCGGGCAACGTCCAGGTTCAGGCCGGTGTGCCCACCACGCTGGTCGTGCACTCGGAGAACGTGCGGGGCTGCATCCGGTCGTTCGTCATCCCCGGTCACGACGTCGAGGAGATCCTGCCAACCCAGGGGGACACGGCGATCGACCTCGGTGTTCTGGAGCCCGGCCAGCTGCGCTACGCGTGCGGCATGGGCATGTACACCGGCCTCATCACCGTCGTCTGAACGTCGTCCGCACCGTCATCCGACCTCGTCCATCTCGACCGAGCACTCGACCGAACGGCCCGCCCCGCCCGCCCGAACGAGGAGAACGGAGTACCACGGTGCCCGTCACCACGCACACCTTCCGCGTCGAAGGAATGCACTGCGGCAGCTGCTCGCTGCTCATCGACGACGCGTTGGAGGACCTGCCAGGCGTGCGCGGCGCGCGGACCGCCCTCCGGCAGGCGCGCACCACGGTCGACCTCGACCTCGACCAGAACAGCCCGCAGGACGTGGTCGCGGTGATCGAAGAGCTCGGCTACCAGGCCTCGCCACTGCCGTGACGTATCCGGGCAGCGGACGCACCAGCCGGCGGTACGCGGCACGGGTGGACAGTCCCCCGACCGCACCGCTTGTCATCCGCCGGACGGGACGTCACGCGGCCCGCAACGCGGACGCGGCCCGCGCAGGGCGCCGGAGGCAGACCGAATCCCGGATCATGGACGACACGGGAGCGGGCCGCATCCTGGCGGCATTCGCCTCGCTCGGCGCCGCCGCCACCCACGCCGCGGTCGCGCCGAGCCATTTCGGCAGCTGGCCGCTGTCCGGGGTGTTCTTCATCGCGGCCGCGATCTTCCAGGCGGGCTGGGCCCTCCCCGCGCTCCGGCAGGCCGGCCGACGGACGATGGCCGCGGGCCTGCTGGTCAACGCCGGGTCGATCCTGCTGTGGCTTGTCAGCCGGACCTCCGGGCTCCCCGTCGGCCCCCACGCCGGCCTGCCCGAACAGGTCGACCGAGTCGACCTCACCACGGTCGCGTTCGAGGCGGTGGTCTGCGTCGTCGCGCTGTGGGAGCTGTGGTCCCGGCACGCCCGCGGGTTCCGCTCCTCCTTCAGCGCGGCCGTCGTGATCGGTGCCGCCGGCGCCGGTGTCACCGGCCTCGCGATCCCCGCGGTGGAACTCGCCGGTTCGCACAGCCACAGCCACCCGACGACGGACGAATCCGTCCCGCACTCCCACGGTCAGGACGGGGAGCATCCGGCGACCCCAACCCCAGGCGGCGGCGACGGCGTACCCCCCACGTCACCGGCGGTGGGAGAGACCGGCGAACCGGASCGGCCTCGGCCCGCGTCGAGCCACACCCATGCCCCGGGTACCGCACCCCACAACGACTGAGTCCGGGTTTCATACCTGGCCCCTGGCAGGTGTCGTGCTCCGAACAGCGGAGGGCGCACCTCTTTCCATGGATACCCCCCGGGGGTATGTTCGGTGCGTCGAGCCAGCCGCCGCAAGGGCGCGTGGCCCGTCGAGCACCAGCACATCGCCAGATCCGAGGGAGGACCCCGATGAGCGAGACCATCTACACCGTGACCGGCATGACCTGTGCGCACTGCGTCGCCTCGGTCAGCGAGGAACTCGGCGAGATCGCCGGCGTCACCGACGTGGCGGTGGACCTGGGCTCCGGCGCCGTCACGGTGACCAGTGACCGGCAGCTCGATCCGGTCGAGGTTCGTACCGCGGTCGAGGAAGCCGGCTACCAGCTCGTCGGCTGAGGCCGGCGCCGCGGGACGCGGCCACGGCCACGCCCCGCGAGAAGGAGGTACGCATGAACACGATCGCGAAACTGTCCGCCTTCGGTGCGGCGCTCGCCCTGGTCTTCGGCGGTGCCTACGGCGTCGGCACGGCGGTCGGCCCGCTCGACGCGGCCACCACCAGTACGGACCACGACGACGCCGCCACCGCCACCGCCGGCGGCGGCCACGGAGGCGACCACAGCGGCTCCGCCCCGGACCTGCCGGGTGCCATCGAGCGCGGCACCGACGGCCATGGCCACTGATCGCGAAGGGAAGGTACGGCCGGTATGAGCGCAACCACGACGACGACCACCGGCGCCGCGATCACCGAGATCGAGCTTGCGATCGGCGGGATGACCTGCGCGTCCTGCGCGAACCGGATCGAACGCAGGCTGAACAAGATCGACGGTGTCACGGCCACCGTCAACTACGCCACCGAGAAGGCCCGGGTGAGCGCCCCAGGCGGCGTCGACCCGGCCGTGCTGGTCGCCCAGGTGGAGGCAGCCGGCTACACCGCCGACCTGCCCCGGCCGCCGGCCGCGGACCTGGAACCGGGCGCGGCCGGAGCCGGAACCGGGGCCGGAGCCGGAACCGGGGCCGGCGCCGAACCCGATCCGACCCGGTCGCTGCGCCACCGCCTGATCACCAGCATCGTGCTCGCGGTTCCGGTCATCGCGATGGCGATGACGCCCTCCCTGCAGTTCACGAACTGGCAGTGGTACTCCCTCGCCCTCGCAAGCCCCGTCGTGACCTGGGCCGCCTGGCCGTTCCACCGCGCCGCCTGGACGAACCTGCGCCACGGCGCCGCGACGATGGACACACTGATCTCGATCGGCGTCAGCGCGGCGTTCGGCTGGTCGCTGTACGCCCTGCAGTTCGGCACCGCCGGGACACCGGGGATGACACACCCGTTCGAGCTGACGATCGCCCGCGGCGACGGCACCGGCAACATCTACCTGGAAGTCGCCGCCGGCGTCACCACCTTCATCCTCGCCGGTCGGTACTTCGAAGCACGGGCGAAGCGACAGGCCGGCGCCGCGCTGCGCGCACTGCTCGAACTCGGCGCCAAGGACGTCGCCGTCCTGCGCGACGGCGCCGAGATCCGGATCCCGATCAGCCAGCTGGCCGTCGGCGAGCGGTTCGTCGTCCGGCCCGGCGAGCGGATCGCCACCGACGGCGTGGTCGACGAGGGATCCTCGGCCGTCGACGCCTCGATGCTGACCGGCGAGTCCGTCCCCGTCGAGGTCGCCCCAGGTGACACCGTCACCGGAGCGACGGTGAACGCCGGCGGACGTCTGATCGTGCGTGCCACCCGCGTCGGCGCCGACACCCAGCTCGCCCAGATGGCGAAACTCGTCGAGGACGCCCAGACCGGCAAGGCCGCCGCGCAGCGGCTCGCCGACCGGATCTCCGGCGTGTTCGTGCCCGTCGTCATCGCTCTCGCGGCTGCCACCCTGGCCTTCTGGCTCGGCGCGGACGCCGGCCCGGCCGCCGCGTTCACCGCCGCGGTCGCCGTACTGATCATCGCCTGCCCCTGCGCCCTCGGGCTGGCCACCCCAACCGCGCTGCTGGTCGGCACCGGCCGGGGAGCACAGCTCGGCATCCTCATCAAGGGGCCCGAAGTACTCGAATCCACCCGCCGGGTCGACACGATCGTCCTCGACAAGACCGGCACCATCACCACAGGACGCATGAGCCTGGTCGGAATCCACGTCGCCGCCGGCACCACTGACACCGCCGGCACGGCCGACACCGCCGGCACCGCCGAGGCGGACGAGACCGAGGTGCTGCGGCTCGCGGGGGCGCTGGAGAACGCCTCCGAACACCCGATCGCCGCCGCCATCGCCCGCGGCGCCCGCGAGCGCGTCGGCGATCTGCCCGACGTCGAACAGTTCACCAACCTGGAAGGACTCGGCGTCCAGGGCGTCGTCGACGGGCACGCCGTCCTCGTCGGACGACCGGCACTCCTGGAGAAGTGGAGCCAGCCGCTGCCGCCCGACCTCGCCGCAGCCAGAACCACCGCCGAGACCGCCGGCCGCACCGCCGTCGGCGTCGCCTGGGACGGGAAGGCCCGCGCCGTCCTCGTCGTCGCGGACGTCGTGAAACCCACCTCGGCCCAGGCCGTCGCCCAGCTCCGCGAGCTGGGGCTCACCCCCGTGCTGCTCACCGGCGACAACACGGCCGTCGCCCGCACAGTCGCCGCCGAGACCGGCATCGGCACCGGCCCGGACACCCTCATCGCCGAGGTACTGCCCGCCGACAAGGTCGACGTGGTCAAACGTCTGCAGGCGCAGGGCAAGGTCGTCGCGATGGTCGGCGACGGCGTCAACGACGCCCCCGCCCTCGCCCAGGCCGACCTCGGCCTCGCGATGGGCACCGGCACCGACGTCGCCATCGAGGCCAGCGACCTGACCCTCGTCCGCGGTGACCTGCGGGCCGCCGCGGACGCGATCCGGCTCTCCCGCCGCACCCTGGCCACCATCAAAGGCAACCTGTTCTGGGCCTTCGCCTACAACCTCGCGGCCCTGCCGCTGGCCGCGGCCGGCCTGCTCAACCCGATGATCGCCGGTGCCTCGATGGCGTTCAGCTCGGTGTTCGTCGTCGCGAACAGCCTGCGGCTGCGCCGGTTCGCCGCACAGGTCGACGCCCCACCCGCCACGACGGCACCCATCCCCCGACACCACCGAGACGAAGCGGCGTCGACACCCACCGAGATCGCCGGACCGGCCGGGCTACCCGGACAGCTCCAGCCTTCCCACCGGAAAGATCTTCGAGACCCTCGCCGCCTGCCGTGAGCGGAGCTACCGCTCAGGACACCGACTTACCGCTCAGGACGCCGATTTACCACTCAGGACGCCAGGAAACAGTTCGTCACCCGGCGCAGGCAGTAACCCGGCCTGGCACGCGCGCCCGCCTGTGCGACATCCCGGTGGGGACGGCCGGCGATCCACAGGCGTTCGCCCTCCACCGACGTCCAGTGCCACAGCAGGCGCCTGCCGAAACGATTCTGTAGCGGCAGTCGGGCAAGGGGCGCGGCGCCTGTCGGGAAGGTGGGCCACCGGCCCTGTGCGCGCAGCACGATCACGTTCCGGTCGGTGACGACGACGATCCGGGGGCCGATCACGTGGTAGGTGAGCGCGGGCCACAGGAGGATGTAGAGCACGACAAGCCCGAAGAGGAGCAGGGGCACCGCGATGACGACGCCGTAGCCGAAGATCATGAAGAGGCAGTAGGCGACCCAGTAATAGATCTGGTAAGCGGCCTCGGGCACCAGAAGGTAGCCGACCACAGCGAGCGTGTAGCCGAACAAGGGCACCAGAATGCGCAGGTACGGTGTGCGCGTCTGGGCCATGAACACCTGACGGATTTCTTCGCCGGGTTCCAGGTAGGGCCGCACGCGAARGGCGATCTTGTTGTCCATGGCCATCTCGAGGTTGAGCGTAAACGCGTTTCGGCCGGAATGCAGCCGGTGTTCGGCGGGCGAGCGTCGTGGCCGCGCATTCGACCGACAACCGGGCCTGTCGGCATCGGGCAGACCGAGCGCCCGGCAGAGCGGCACGCGCCGGGCTGCACGTTGGTCGAGGCTAGAATCCTGATGTGGAGAACGCCATTGCCTCCCCGAGCGGGGTGGCCGCCCGCATCGCAGCGCGGACAGCGGCCGAACGGCGACGGCCCGACTACGCCAGCGAGGTCACCGCACTGATCGAGGCGGCCCGCAAGGTCATCGACGCCAGCGGCACGGCGGCGAAGGCGCGGGTGGCCGACATCGTCACCGTGGCCGGCCTGTCCAACGACGCGTTCTACCGGCACTTCCCGTCGAAGGACGCCCTGGTCGCCGCACTGATCGAGGACGGTGTCGAACGGGTCGCCGCCGCCCTCGCCCGCCGGATGGCCAAGGAACCCACGGCCGAGGGCAGACTCCGCCAGTGGCTCGACGCGGCGCTCTCCCAGACCGACGAGACCCAGGCCGCGTCCACCTCGGCGATCCTGTCGAACAGCGCCAACCTCAACACCGGCTTCCCCACCGGTGACCACAGTGCGAAACGGCCGCTCGCCGAGCTCCTCCACGAACCTTTCGCGATGCTCGGCAGCTCGACCCCCGAGCTCGACGCCGAACTCGTCACCCACGCCGTCTACGGAAGAGTCAGCGGCCATCTCAGAGCCGGTACCCGCCCCACCCCTGACGAGGCGGAACGCCTCCTGCGGTTCTGTGTGTCCACGGCGCTCGATGGCAGACCGCCGGTATAGGCGGGCGATAGGTCCCCGCCACCGGTGAACCGTGGTCAATCCCGTCGCGCCGGGGGCGTGCTCCAGCGCTTCCAGGACGGGGCGCACCCTCCAGACTGTGGTGATGTTCAGACTCGGGCCGGGAAAAGGGACAGGAGCTCGAGTTTCCGGACCTTGCCGGATGCGGTCAGCGGGAACTCCTCGACGAACCGCCACCGGCGTGGAACCTTGAAGTGCGCGATGCCTTCCGCCGCGAACTCGGCCAGTTCTTCGGCGGTCACGGCGCCGGGTGTGGTGAGCCGGACGACCGCGGCGACCTCCTCGCCCCACCGGTCGCTGGGCACGGCGAGCACGGCGACGGAGTCGACGGCCGGGTGGCGCAGCAGGGCGTCCTCGACCTCGATCGGGTAGATGTTCTCGCCGCCGCGGATGATGACCTCACGGGTCCGGCCATGGATGCGGACCACGCCCGCGTCGTCGAGAGAGCCGACGTCGCCGGTGCGCAGGAAGCCGTCGGCGTCGAAGACCTCGTCGGTCGCCTTGGGCATGTCCCAGTAACCGATCATCGTCAGCGGCGATCGGACCCGGACCTCACCGATCTCGCCGCGGCCGACGACCTGCCCGCCGCCGTCGACGATGCGCAGGTCGGTGTGCGGGATCGTCACGCCGACGGTGGTCGCCACGTGATCGGCGTCCCCGGCCGGGTCGGACTGGGTGACGATGGGGCACTCCGACTGCCCGTACCCGACGGAGACGGTCGCCCCGTGCGCCTGCAGCCGCTCGACCAGCGACGGCGGCACGCTCGCCCCGCCGAGCCCGACCGACCGCACGGTGGTCAGCGCCTCGTCGAAGCCGGGGGTGTCCAGCAGCGCGTAGAACATCGTCGGCACCCCACCGGTGCGGGTCGCGCCGGTGGCCCGCATCAGCGCGACCTGCCTGACCGGGTGAAACCGGGACATCGCCACGTAGCAGCCGCCGGAGGCCAAGGCCGCAAGCACGATGACCACCGACCCGCCCACGTGGTGCAGCGGAACCGGGTTGAGCCAGACGTCCTGCTCGTCGGCGTGGAACGTCCGGGCCCGCAGGTGCCCGGCGTTGAGAGCGGCACGGTGACTGAGCGTCGCCCCTTTCGCCCGGCCGGTGGTACCCGAGGTGAACTGGATGAGGAACGGGTCCTCCGGCAGCACCACGGGCCTGTCGGCGACGGAGGGCGTGGCCACGTCCTTCGCGACGCCGGTCAGGTCGACCGCCTGACAGCCGAGCCGCGGGCGGACGAGCTCGGCCGCCCGCGAGCGCAGGTCGACACCGCGGTTGTCCGCCCCGGCGAACAGCAGCCTCGGACTGGCCAGGGAGAGCGCGTGGGCCACCTCGCCGTCGGTCCAGGCCGTGTTGAACGGGACGAGCACGGCCCCGGCGAGCGCGCAGGCGTACTCGACGATCACCCATTCCGGCCCGTTGGCGGCCCACAGCGCGACCCGCTCCCCCGGCCGGGCGTTGCGGCGGATCTCGGTCGCGGCCGCCTCGGCAGCGCGAAGAAGCTCACTGTAGGTGAGGCTGTCGAGCGCGGCGGGGTCGTCGTCGACGGCCCAGACCAGCGCCGGCCGGTCAGGCTGCCCGGTGGCCCGCAGCCGCAGCTGGTCACCGACAGTGCGGTCCAGCAGTGCCTCATCGGCCCGCGCCGGGACGGCGGACAACGCCCCCCGGGCCGGGGTCATGACGCTCCCAGGCCGGCCTCGGCGCCGGCGTCAGAGCCGACGCCGAGCACCCGGGCGGCGTTGTGGCGGAGGAACTTCGGCCAGACCATGTCCTTTAACGGGACGCCGTCGAGCTCGGCGAAGGTGCGCTCCAGCTCGATGCCGAACGGGTAGTAACCACCGTAGATGACCTTGTCGGCGCCGCGGGTGTTCGCGTAGTCGATGATCGCCGCCGGGTAGTGCCTCGGCGCGAACGCGGTGGTCGAGTAGTACAGGTTCGGCCACTTCAGCAACAGCTTCACGGCCAGGTCGACCCAGGGCTCGGCGCCGTGACGCATCACGAACACCAGCTCGGGGAAGTCGTAGCACACCTGGTCGACCCGCTCGACATGCTGCGGCGCCATCGGGATGCGAGGCCCCGGCACGCCCACGGAGACGAACACGGGCAGGCCGAGTTCGACACAGGTCGCGTAGATCGGGTAGGCGTGCCGGTCGTCGATCGGCACCTGCGGCGACAGGCCCGACGGGAACAGCGTCACGGCCCGCAGGCCGTGTTCCGCCACGGCGCGGCGGATCTCGCGGACCGCGCCCATGACGTCGTTCGGGTCGACGGCGAGCGAGCCGGCGAAGCGTTCCGGGTGCTTCACCAGCGCGGTCCTCGCCGTCTCGCTGGTGATGTTGACCAGGGCCAGCTCGATGCCGTGGGCGTCCATCTTCCCCAGCGTCTCGTCGATCGCCTGCTCGTCGGAGACCTCGTCGGGCCGGTTCGCCGGCATGCCCTTGAACATGTAACCGATGGTGTTGTCCGCCCGGCCCGCGTCGCGCAGCCCGGGGATGGACGGGATGTTGCTGGTGGAACGGAAACCCATCAGGGTGTCGATCACCTTGATGTCGCGTGGTCGGGTCATCGGCTGGCCGCCTGTCTCGCGTCGTCGGCGTCGGGAAGCGTGAACCGGGCATGCGCGGGGTCAAGGCCACCGAACACGGGCTGGCGCCGCTCCCGCCAGCTGCGGACACCCTCGGCGAAGTCCGCCGAGGCCAGCGCCGCCTCCAGGTAGGCGTCACCGCGGGCGACCGCGGCCGGCAGCGTGGACGTCAGGTCCGTGTAGGTCTGGCGCTTGACGACGCCCATCGCGGCCGGCGAGCAGCGCGCGGCCAGGCCCGCCGCGTACTCCTGCGCCGCGGCGAGCAGGCCTGTGTCCTCGGCGACCCGGTTCACCAGACCCAGCCGCTCGGCCTCGGCGGCGCGGACCAGCCGGCCGGACAGCAGCAGGTCGTTGGCGACACCGAGCCCGACGATCCGGGGCAGCAGCCAGGTCATGCCCAGCTCGGCGATCAGTCCGCGGCGCACGAACGCGGTCGCGAACTTCGCCGACGAGCCGGCGAACCGCACGTCGCAGAACAGCGCCAGCTGCAGGCCGACCCCGAAGCAGGCCCCGTTGACCGCGGCGACGACCGGCTTCGCGATCGTCATCGCCGCCCAGTAGGTCGGCCGGGCCGCGTCGATCTCGTACGAGCCGGCGTTGGTGATGTTGTCGAGGCTGCCACCGTCGGCGCCGACGCAGAAGTCCGGCCCGGTGCCGGTCACCACCAGCGCGCGCACCTCGGGGTCCGCCGCCAGCCGGTCCAGCGCGGCGAAGAACTCCCGCCCCAGCCCGGGAGTCCAGCCGTTGCCAGGCGGCCGGTCCAGGCTGACCGTGGCCACGCCGCCGGCGACCTCGACCCCGACCGTGCCGTCCTCGGCCCACGGCGACCGGCTCGGGAACGGGGCAGCACCAGCCGCGCCAGCCGCACCAGCCGCACCAGCCGCGCGACTGGTCGTGGCTTCCGGCGGCATGCTTCCCGCCGCGATGGCCGCCTCCTCCGGCGCGGTGGTCTCAGGCCCGGTCACGAGGCAGCCCCGGCGGCGCCTGCCCGGCGGTCACAGGCTGAGGAGCGCGGCGGAGTTGTCCCGCAGGATCCGCCGGCGGGTCGCGGTGTCGAGGCCTTCGATCTCCTTCTCGAACTGCAGCGGCTCGGCGAGACCCTCGGCGTGCGGCCAGTCCGAGCCGAACAGGACGTGGTCGGCGCCGATCAGGTCGATCAGGTCGCCGATGTCGTCCTCGTAGTAGGGAGCCACCCACACGTGCCGTTTGAAGGTCTCGACCGGGTCACCCGAGAAGCCCTCCGGGGACTGGTTCGCGTACTTCTTCATCAGGCGCAGCAGCGGCCTGACCCACGCGGCGCCGTTCTCGATGCTGACCGCCCGCAGCCTCGGGTGGCGGGCGAACACGCCGTCGACCACGAGGCTGGCCATCGTGTCCTGGATGGCCCGGTCACCGACGACGATCTTGGCGAGGACGTTCGTCTTCCCGAACGCCTCCAGCCTCGCCGAGCCGCCCCACATCGCCGACATCCGGTGGTAGCCGCTGTCGCCCAGGTGGAACGCGACCGGCACGCCGGCCTCGGCGAGCCGGGCCCACACCGGGTCGTGCGCGGGATGGCCCAGCGACCGCCCGCCGGACCCCGTACCCGGCGCGGGCACCGGAGCGGGCCGGACGTGCACGATCCGCGCGCCGAGCGCGAGCACCCGCTCCACCTCGGTGACGGCGGCCTCCGGGTCGGCCAGCGAGATCAACGGGACCGCGAACAGCCGGTCCCGGTAGGCGTAGCCCCAGTCGTCCTCCAGCCAGCGGTTGAACGCGTGCAACGACGCCATCGTCGCCGGGACGTCCTCGCGCAGCGCCTCCTCCACCCCGACGCCCAGGGTCGGGTAGAGCACCGCGGCGGCGAGGCCCTGCTCGTCGAGCCGGCTGACCCGCGCGTCCCGGTCGCGGTACTCGGGAGCCAGCGGTTCGAGCTCCATCAGGGTCGCCCGGGTCACCCCCTCGGGCATGACACCGCGGAAGTAGAGGTCCAGGCAGCCGGGCTTGGTGACCGGGTTGAACGTGGGGTTCGGAATGAACTGGCTCACCCGCCCACCGAGCACCATCACGACCCGCCTGCCCTTCTGCAGCATCTGCACGCCGCGCTGGGTGAACGCCGGGTCGAGATGGCGGGTGAACGCGTCGAGCGGCTCGTAGTAGTGGTTGTCGGCGTCAATGGGCCACAGGTCAGTCACCGCGGGATTCCTTCCGTCGCAGTACTCGGCCATGTACTCGGCCGTGCGGATCAGGGCGCCGGCCGGAGATCCTCGAAGGCCGGGGCGCGTTGTTCCCGCTGAGCGCTCAGGCTCTCCAGGCAGTCGTCCGGGTGGTACATGCCGGCCTGCCACAGCGCGACGAGGTCGAGGCCGTCGTCGACCGCGTGGTCGCGGGCGTGGTTCAGGGAGTGCTTCGAGCCCCAGACCGCGAGCGGGCTCTTCGCGGCGATCTCCCGGGCGATCTCCGACACTCCGGTCAGCAGGGCTTCGTGGTCGTCGAACACCGCGTTGACGAACCCGACGGACTCGGCGCGGGCGGCCGGCAGGCGCATTCCCCGGTAGGCCATCTCGCGGGCGACGCCCTCGGGCATGACCTTCGGCAGCCGCTGCAGCTGGCCCACCTCGGCGGTGATGCCGATGTTGGTCTCCTGGACCAGGAAGAACGCGTCCCTGGTGGCGTAGCGCAGGTCGCACGCCGAGACCATGCCGAGGCCGGCACCGACGCAGCCGCCCTGGATCGCGGCGATCACCGGGACCCGGGCCCGCTCCAGCGCGGTGAACGTCTCCTGCAACAACCGGATGCCCTGGTACAGCACAGCCCGCTTGCGGCCGGGCTCGTCACCGCCGCCACTCGCGCGGAACATCCCGCCGTCGAACACGCCGAGGTCGAGACCGGCGCAGAAGTGCCGGCCGGTGGAGGAGATCACGATCACCCGGGCACGGGCCTCACGGTCGATCTCCTCGACCAGCGTGCGCAGCTCCGCCCAGAACGACGGGATCAGCGAGTTCTTCCGCTCCGGCCGGTTCAGCCGCAGATACGCGACCCCGTCCTCGTAGCGGACGTCGAAGCAGGTCAGGCTCATCCCACCGGCTCCTCGACGGGCTGCTTGAGCTTCTCGATCACCGGCGCCCAGGCCTCGGGGTCGTCCGCGTAGGGCACGTTGAGGCGCAGGCCGGTCACGAGTCGGCCGAACCGGTCCCGGACGACGTCCGCCAGGCTGCCGGCGTCAGCCACGACCGCGAGCGTGTGCAGGATGTCGTCGTCCACGAGGCCGGCCATCTCCTCCCAGCGCTGGTCCACCGACAGGCGATGGGCCTCGCCGTGCAGGTCGCCCCAGCCGTGGTGGTCGAGAACGGCGCGGTAGGCAGGCGTCGAGGCGTAGAAGGCAACCTGGCGGCGCACCCGGTCGATCTCGGGCTCCAGGTCGGCGCCCGCCGGGCCGGTCGCGAGCAGCACCGGCAGGCACACCTCCACCGCACCGTCGGCGCGACCAGCCCGCGCGAGGCCGCGACGCAGCGCCGGCAGTGTCACCTCCGCCAGGTAGGAGGGGCTGGTGAACGCGTGGCACATCAGCCCGTCGGCGACCTCGCCGGCGACCTCGGTCATCCGCGGGCCGACCGCCGCCAGGAACACCCGCGGCGGCCCGAACGGGTTCGGGCCGGGCTGGAACAGCGGGTTCGACAGCGTGTGCCGGTAGAAGGTGCCCTCGAACCGCAGGCGGCCACCGGGCTGCCAGCTCTCCCAGATCGCCTGCAGCGCGAGCACGAACTCCCGCATCCGTGCCGCGGGGTGCGACCACGGCATCGAGAACCGGCGGGTGATGTGCGCCTTCACCTGTGACCCCAGGCCGAGGATGAACCGCCCACCGGTCAGGACCTGCAGGTCGTTCGCGACCATCGCCGTCGTCATCGGGTTGCGGGCGAAGGCGACGGCCACGTTGGTGCCGAGGTCGACATCCGCCGCACCGGCGGCCAGCGCGACCGGCAGGAACGGGTCGTGCGCCGCCTCCGCCGCGAACAGCCGGTCATAGCCCACCGACGCGGCGAGACCCGCGCCGCGCGCCGCGGACTCACGGTCCGCGAGCGAGTGCGGCAGCCCTCCGTCAATCTTCACATCGACTCCAACATCATTCCAGATGGCGGATCTCGATCCAGACTTCCTACATCATTCTGGTTAGCACCATATGATTCTGATATGACGAACGCAATCGGTCGTCCGAGCCGGGTGGCGACCCGCATCGCGGCCCGGACGGCCGCGGAGCGTCGCCGCCCCGACTACACGGCCGAGGTGTCCGCGCTGATCGACGCGGCGCGGCACATCATCGAGACGACCGGCACGGCGGGGAAGGCACGGGTGGCCGACATCGTCGCCGCCGCCGGCCTGTCGAACGACGCGTTCTACCGGCACTTCCCGTCGAAGGACGCCCTGGTCGCGGCACTCATCGAGGACGGCGCCGAACGCGTCGCGGCGGCCATCGCCCGCCGGATGGCCGCCGAGCCGTCCGCCGAAGGCAGGATCCGGGTGTGGGTCGAGGGGACACTGGCCCAGACCGACGCGTCGCAGGCCGCGTCGACCGCGGCCGTGCTGTGGAACAGCAGCACCCTCAACTCGTCCATCCCGACGGGAGACCACGCGGCGAAGATCCCTCTGGCCAGGCTCCTCCACGAGCCGTTCGCCAGCCTCGGCAGCACCACCCCCGAGCTCGACGCGGAACTCGTCACCCACGCCGTCTTCGGGCGGGTCGGTGGCCATCTGCGAGCGGGCACCCGGGTGACTCCCGGTGAGAAGGAGCGACTCCTGAGGTTCTGCCTGTCCACGCCACTCGACGGGCGGCAGCAGGCCTAGCGCCCGGCCAAGGAGGAGATGGCTTGCCCACGTCCCCGTTCACGTCTCCGTTCGCGTCCACCCCCGAGCAGGATGAACTGCGCCGCACGGTGCGTACGTTCATGGCGCAGAAGTCGCCGGAGGCCGAGGTCCGGCGGCTGATGGCCACGACGACGGGCTACGACCCCGCCACCTGGGCCAGCCGCGGACACCACCTCGGCCTCGTCGGCATCCTGGTACCACCTGAGCTCGGCGGCGCCTGGGGCGACCTTCGTCGAACTGTCCATCGTGCTGGAGGAGATGGGGCGCCGGCTGTTCTGCGGGCCCTACCTCTCCACCGCCGTCCTCGCCGTGACCACCCTGCTGGAGTCCGGCGACGAGACCGCACAGCGACGCTGGCTGCCCGGCATCGCCACCGGGGACACCGTGGCGACTCTCGCCCTGACCGAGGACGACGGGCGGTGGGACGAAGGCGGAATCACCGTGACCGCGGCGCCGGACGGGACGGGCTGGACGCTCAGCGGAGCCAAGCAGTACGTCCTCGACGGACACACCGCCGACCTCGTTCTGACAGCCGCCCGCACCACCCGGGGCGTCTCACTGTTCGCCGTTCCCGGTGACGCTCCCGGAATGTCCCGGACACCGATGACGACGCTCGACCAAACCCGCAAGCAGGCGCGGATCGAGCTGAACGACGCCCCGGCGACACTCATCGGCGCGGACGGTCACGGCTGGCCCGTCCTCGAACGCGTCCTCGACGCCGCCGCCGTGGCGCTCGCCGCCGAACAGGCCGGCGGCGCCCGGTTCGCCCTCGACATGACAGTCCAGTACGCCAAGGACCGCATCCAGTTCGGGCGCCCCATCGGCAGCTTCCAGGCGATCAAACACAGCTGCGCCGACACGATGCTGGAAGCCGAATCGGCCACGTCGGCGGCGCGCTACGCCGCCTGGTGCGCGACCAACCACGACGACCTGCTGGCCGAAGTCAGCGCCATCGCCGGCACCTACTGCTCGGACGCGTACCTCCACGCCGCGTCGGCCTGCATCCAGATCCACGGCGGCATGGGCTTCACCTGGGAACACCCGGCGCACCTCTACTACCGGCGGGCGGCGTCCTCACGACTCCTCTTCGGCGCACCCGACCACTGGCGAAGTCTGCTCGCGGACCGGATCGGATCCTGAACGAGTACGAGGCGGCCCCGGACGGGCAGAAAGGCGCGATCCTGCGCCGGGAGAACCTGTGCTCGGCGCATATCGTGGAGTGGCGTAAAGCCCGTGAAGCGGGCGCGCTGGCGGGCCTGTCGAAACCGAAGGGCCGCCCACCGGTCGCAGGGCCGCGGGCTGGTGGCGCTGCCTGCGCGGGATCGGCTCCGGGCGCGGCGGAGCCGGGCTTTCCCGCGCCTGGTGCCGGCAGTTCTTCGACCACTACAACAACCACCACCGCCACTCCGGGACCGGTCTGCTCACCCCGACCGTCGTGCACCACGGCCAGGCCGACACCGTCCGCCAGGCCCGCGCCAGCGTGCTCGACGCCGCCTACGCCGCACACCCCGAACGGTTCGTCCGCCGACCCCCGCCCCCACCCGAGCTTCCCAAGCCCGCGTGGATCAACCGACCCGACGACCAGGACACCGACCGGCAGGCCAACTAATTTCCCGAAGATCCTGACCCAAACAGCTTGAGGGATTCCTCCGCACAGGTTAAAGATCAAAATCAGCGGAACCACTACCGGCGGATCCGCGTCAGATGGGAGCGGATCAGGTCGGGGCCGTTTCCGGGCCACCATTCCCTGTTCCAGGCACATGCTTCGGACGCCTGGGAAAGGGGAGGGCCAAGAAGGGGAACTCACCCAAACCGCGGATATTCTGCGCGCCAATATGCGCCCGGAGACGCGCTGCTGAATTTCCCTGGCCCGGGTCGCCGCCCGTCGTAACATCGCCGCGCGGCCTGCTGCCCCTCGGTAGCTGCCGTCCGTCGCCACCCATACGGCTACGGACTAGTCGAAGCGCCTGGCGACATGGTGATGACCCTGGTCGGTCGACCTGGCTTGGACCTGTTACGAAAACCGAGCTGGTGATCCTGGCCGGAGCCAGGATGATTCCCCATGTCTCCGGTGAGAGCCCAGGGCGCTCGGAAACCGACAAGAGAGAGCAGCAGTGAACCAGAGCATCGAACGTGAATCAGCAGGCATCACCCGCGGGCCCGCCCGGCGACGGCACCGGCTCCTGCGCGGGATGGCGACCGCGGCACTCGCCACGACGATGGGGGTGAGCCTCGCGGGGGCGGCGCTCGCCGATTCACCCCAACGCGCGGCGCTCGGAGAGGGCCGTCCCACCGAGCATGCCTGCATCACCGCTGACGGGACCAATCTCAACGAGTTCTTCCACATCAGGCAGCAGATCATCGGTCCCCCCACCTGCCGTACCGCCGTCGCGGGTGAACCGTGGGTCCGCATCGGACCGGGGTGGGTCACGGCGGCCAGCGCCGCCACCGCGGTCTACCCCGCCGATTACACGCCGACGAAGCCCAACCCGATCGACGACTTCAACTCGAAATTCCTCCGCGCCCGCTTCGTGGTGGACATCGGCACGCCCCAGGAGAAGTCGTTCGTCTTCGGTCGGAAGGCGCTGCGTACCGGGTTCTTCACGGAGGACGGACTTCCGTTCTCCCAGCCTGTCTCGCCGCCGCTCAGACCCCTCAGGGTCGGCCAGCACACCTCCACCGTCTTCCTCACACTGCGGGCCCGGCACTGCGACGGGCTGGGTACGGTCCCGGACGAGAACTGCCTGCCCGCTGGCGAGTTCGCATACACCGGGAACACCCCCTTTGAGGTCGTTCCGCGACCCGTCCACTAGGGACACACAGCATACGGACGTCGCTGCCCCCGCCACGAAACGTCACACGGCAGGGCTGTCCAGATCTCTCCTCGCCCACGCGGTCGGCTGCCCGGCAGCCATCTGTGACGAGATCAAACAGAGGACAGTTCTGACCAGCCCCGGCCACCAGGCCGGCAGAGACGACCGGGGCTTTGGAGCACGAGTCGCGGCTCGATCATGATCCACCGCTGCCCGGCTTCGACGGCAGTCTCGTACGAGGGTGGAGCGGGGCGACGAACCGCTAAGGCTGCAGTTACAAGTCGTCCTCACATCGCTTTGGATGGCTGTTGCATCGGCGGAGTCCGCTGTGCCGCGGCTGTCGATCAGTCGTGATCGACAGCCGCCGACGTCGTACCTGTCCACCGGTTCCGGCGGTGTCGGAGTTCGCGGGGTTTCGGTTCCCGTCTGAGATGATCGTCCTGGCCGTGCGGTGGTCGACCGCACGGGACACATAGGTCCAGCGGCCGGAGACTTGACATACGTCTCATCCACGAACCACCTCTCGCCAGGCCAGTGTCCCGAGATCACCGTTCGCCCGGTCTCTACGAGGCTCCTGGTCAGGGACGATGCCCAGTGAGCACCCGGCCAGCAACCTCGCCCGACGGATCGAACACACGTTCCGTAGACCTGCCGGGTCCGAACGGCACCGCCCGCATGGTGACCGTGATCGTGGGAACCGTCGTCGGACTCGCCTTCCTCTTCGGCCTCGGCAACGTCGCCACGCTCGGCATCCGCTTCGGGGTCCCGACCTACGTCGCGATCCTCGTGGCACCCGCAGTCGACCTCTCGCGCAGCTCTTCCCGAGGAGCCCCGGAGGCTGGGCGTTATGGCCTGCGGGGTGGGGTTTCTTCGGGTCCGATCGCCCAAACCGGAGGTGCGCAGAGTGGATCGCCGGGGCCTTGAAGAACGCGGTCAGCTGCGCCTTACGCCCCGGTGAGGATGAACGGTGCCCAGTAGCACGGGTGCGAAAAGGGGCGCTCGTCCGGGGGGCCACCGAGCATCAGGTTTGTGTAGGCAGGCAGGAACTGGGTCTGACCCTGCTCGATCCTCGCTTCGTATACGGCGGCCAGCGACGCGCGGGTGCTGTCGCGAAGCCAGAGCTGAGCGTCGCGCAGGGCCGCTGCGGGGTCCGCGTCATGGCCGGTCAGGTTGTCGTAGAACCGCTGCATCAGCAATGCGGTGCTCCGGTCTTCGACCGCCCACAGGCTACTCACCACCGCCGCGGCGCCGGCTTGAAGGAACACGTTGATCAGGCCCTCGGCCTCGTCCCACGACAGACTCAAGTCCACCATCCCCGTGTCGCAGGCCGAAAGGGAGACCAGCCGGACGCTGCGCAGGTCCTGGCGGAGGATGTCTTCGAAGGACAGCCCGCTCTCCTGGAGGCGCAGGACTGGCGGTGGCGTCCAGGCCATGCGGAACCTCGCCCCTGTCAGGGCCCAGTCCGCCCCGTGGCACGCGAGGTGGACGATGGGCGCGGCAGGCATGCGTCGCAGCAGCTCCGTCCGGGTCGCCCGCCCGTCCAGCAGCGGGCTCGACCCCAGGGTGGCGGCCACCATGTCCAGCTCCTCCGGGACATTCGGCAGCGGCGGCAGAGAGTCGTACCGGCTGACGCCGGCGACGAGCGCGGGCCCACGCGCCGCCGGACGGTCACGGCGCCGCGCCGCCAGGGCAAGTGCGTATGCGGATGGGATGTAGCTCACCGTCAGGTCGTCGAGGAGGCACCACGGCGCCGCGGTGTCTCGCGGTGCCGCCGCATGGATCGGGAGAAACTGCAGACCTGCTGTCGGGATCACCACGATGCTGGATGTTCCGAGCTCACGCAGCCGGTCCCGCAGCTTCCCTGCGACGGCCTCCCACAGCTCTCCGCAAACGTCGAGGACCCTGTCCTGCCACAGTTCCCATTCGCGCAGTCCGTCGTTGCGCTCCGTGTATGCGGAGAACCATCCGGGCGCCGCCTCCTCCCCGGCGAGCCACTGGAGGACCGCCGCGTTCGTGAGCGACGGGAACGCCAGCACGTTCTCGGGTGCTACATGCTCATCACCGTGGGCCACGATGAACACCGCTCCGCCGGTCGGGCTGAGCAGCGGCACGACCAGCGCGGTTCCAGGTTCAGCGGGGGACATCGCGGCCACTGTCAGGTGTTCCGGCTCTCGTGCCGGCTGGACGCGCGGGATTCGCTCCACCAGGCTGGCGAGCTGCCCTCGCAGGACCCCCAGGCGCCGAGTGTCCTGCGAGTCGTGTATGCCGCCGTACTGCGCGGCTTCCAGCTCGCGGATCTGGCTGGTCAGGCGCGTCAGCTCGGCGCGTTCCCCGGCAGTCACGCCCGTGTCCCCGCTCAGGCCGGCGCCCTCGGTCCAGCGCAGCGCGTCGGTGAGTAGCTGGGCCTTGCCGGATTCCAGGGTCGTGAGGGCCTCGTCGAGCCGTCCCAGCTGGAAGTAGCAGTAGGCGAGGCCGCTCGCCAGCCCTGCCAGGCTTCCCTCAGGGCGGAAGCCGGCCGCTGCCGCGCGCCGACCGGCCACAGATCTGGCCTGGCCCACGGACGACCGCGCAAGTGCCAGCGCATCCTCGAACCGTTCGAGCGCCTCGTCCCAGCGCCGCTCCCGCAGGAGAAGGTGGCCAAGGAAGGCCAGCGCCTCGCGCCGGTCGGCCGCGCGCTCCGGCCCGGTCAACGTGTCGACGGCCGCCTCCAGCCGCTCGATGGCCACGTCGATTCCACCGGTGGGAAAACCGAGCGCGAGCCGCGCCACTGAGACCTGGATGCGTGCCCAGCCGGCGCGGTCCTCGTCCATCCTCATGAACGTCAGCGCCTGGAGGTAATGATCGATAGCCTTGTCGAGGACGTCCTCACCGTCGGTGTCGGCGCAGTGCTCACCGTAGTAATCGCCGAGAAGCACGTGAACCCGCGTGGTCTTGCGCAACGAACCGTTCCGTGTATACGCCGTCATCGCCCTGTGCAGGCAGTCCGCCGCGTTCTCCCCGGCCACCGCTTGCTGGGCGCCTCCGGCGCGCAGCAGTGTCGCGCCGATCTCGGTCTGGGCGTCGGCCCAGAGGTCCGATCCCTCCCGGCCTTCGAGCCACCGCGACGCCTCACGGAAAAGGCTAAGCGCGATACCTATGTCCATCGGCCCCAGGCCGCTACCCACGCTCCTGTCCCGGTACGCCCGGCCACGGGCAAGGCGGGCGGCGACACGTAGTTCGGTGTCGCCCTCGTCATCGATCTCAAGTGAGTCGGAGTGCTCCAGGACCTGGCTGAGGTTCTCCTCGTGCGAGCCCAGAACGCGCCGGTCATACGCTATCGCCAGCCGCGCGCGAATACGGTCATGGTTGCGGACGAAGAGGAAGTCCAAACGGACGTCAGCTGGCTTTGCGCCGTCATTCAATGGCCGCTTGTACACGAGCCGCAGTGCCTCGGTGTAGCTGGCGATGGCCAGTTCGACATCATCCGCGCTCACGGGACGCGATCGGGCGAGGTAGGCGTCGCCAAGGCTGGTCAATGCCTCGATCGCGACCGCCTGGGCGCCGACGTCTCTCGCCCCGTCGAGCAGCTGGGCCGCCTTGCATAACGGCGACAGCGCCGCCGTCGGGCCCAAGCTGTCCAATCGCTGACGACCCCGGCGTACGAGCACAGCGGCTCGTACGGCCCGGTCACGCAACATGGTAAGACTCGACGAGCCGCCACCCCGCCTCACCCGCCGGGGCGATGCTGGAGATGCGTTCAAGCGCCCTGAGCGCCCTGGTGAACGCCGCCGGCGTCAGCGGTTCCAGGCCGAACTCCTGGCGCTGCCGGTCGGTCTCGGCCCGCAGCTCCCCCTCCGTCGCGGCCTTGTCGTCGCGGTCGGCGGCAGCCTGGGCGAAGGACCAGAACACGCTTGCCTCGTCCTCACCGATCGCCGTCGTGACCGAGCCCATGAAAGCCTGGATGACGGTGAGGGCACCCGCGGCGATGAGTAGCGGGTTCGGACTCGCCAGTGCCGCCTGCAGCGCCACCGTCGTGGCGGAGGCAAGCTTGACCAGCTCCGCGAGGTCGACGCGGAAGTTCTTCAGCTTGAGGCTCCTGGCGCCGTCCACGCCGCCTGGCGCGAGCGTGATGGCGCGTTCCACCGCTTGCGCATCGGCGTCGAGATCGACGTCCACGGCGGCGAGGACCCATGGCATCACGGCCGCGGCCTCGCCGCCGGCCAGCGCGAGCATCGCGTCCTGGGCTGTGAGCCGCCCCGCCAGCAACGACCGACCAGCCTCGGACCCCGAGAGCAGCCGCACGACGGTGAGCGCCGCGGCGGGATGTCCGGAGACCTGTTCCGGGTCGCCCAGCACCGCGATCGAGGCGTCGAGCCCGACGCCGATGACGTCCCACTGATCCGGCGCAAGCTGACGCCGCAACGTGGGATAAATCCTGTTCACCGCGACCAGAACCAGCTGCGGATCGCTGCTGGAAGCAACGGTCATTCCGCCTACCCCCGACCCGTGCCCGTACGTCGGGCGGGTGTCGCCCACAGTGCATTGTGCGGTATCGCTCGGTTGGACATCAGGGTTCTACACCGACTACCGGGAAACCATCAGCCCGATCTGGAGCCGACGACGGCGTGCGGGAGCCGGGATAGCTGGCGGCTACTCATCACCCAGGTCAGGAACGCCCGCAGCGAGCGTCTCGCCTGGTCGAGGTGGGTGGCGTGCCAGCCGTCGATGTCCGTCTGGGTGAGGGTCTCCAGCCGTCCGGCCGCGCTCGTCGAGCCACGCCAGGAACAGCCGGGCCTGGGTGAACTGCTCAGCAGCGGTCTTGAGGCTGTGCGTGGTCAGCGGGCACGCGGTCGCCCGGTGGCGGAGCCGGGGAAGCTGGGACCACTTCGCCGGGAGTGCCGTCGGAGTAGCGGCCCAGGCRAGCCACCGGCAGGTGTTGGATCTCGGTACGTCGCGCTCCGGACGACGCCTTCGGTGATGCCAACGCCGAGCCGTCGCTGCCGGCGACTACTTCACCCGACGCGACCCCGAACGCGCCCTGCGCCGCCTGACCCGCCAAGCCAACGCCCTCGGCTACACCGTCCGCTCGACGCCATCCCCGAGGCCGCCTGAGCCGGGCACCGCCGTCACCTCACGTTATTCTTCGGGTCAGTATTAGGTCTGCACCAGCATCTGCCGCAGGAACGCCGCCGCGGGAATCTCGATCTCAGCGGCCCGGTGCGGTGGGAGCGGCCATCGCCTGGCGCAACGCGAGCGCGTCCTGCCCGAACATCACCCGAGGCGGTCCCCCAACACGGCGGCCGCCCCCGAGTTCCCGCCAGCCGAAGGCTCGGCGCAGGCCAGCACAATCCGCGCCCTCGCTGCCAGACACCGCGGCCCCGACGCCACCAGGCGGCCGAGCTCTGCGCGATCCTCATCTGACAACGCAAGGGCCGCAGCAGGAAGCGACCCCAACACGGTATACGACTTATGTCGGTGATCTCAGGTGCAGGGGACTAGACGAAGATCTTGCTCAAAGGCAAGCTGCGGGATGGATTGCGTAGAGCCGACCCCTCCCGCGCATGCTTTAGCGGTATCGTGATGCAGAGGCAAGGGTGGCATATACGGCATGAGGCAAGACGGGGGGAAAGATGCAGGACGGCGCGGGAATGCAAGTGCGCGTAAGCGACGGCCTTCTGTATATCGGGTTTAACGTTTACAATCTTCGCAGCATAACGCAGGTGTCTCGCGAACTCCGCATTGTTGGCTACGCTGGTATCCGGCTACAGCGAATTTCRCAGGCCTTGCCGTGGTTCATCCCTAGCTTCCTGTGGATTCTCTTCACCTCAACGTTTGGCAGCAATGAGGCTGCACCCTGGATAGTCACTCTGACCGCGGTCGTCGGCTTTGCGATTATTGCGCCAATCCTCCAGCCGAGTCGACATATCTTTGTAATGGCACTCGGGAGCGGCGATGCCCGCGTAGACGCCCTGGCTAGCCGAGACCCCGGCGCGATCGATTCCGCGGTTCATCTGATCATCGAAGCCCTGAAGTACAAAGAGGACTATAAAGTAGAAACGCTGGTCCACAACGTGATGAACATTGAAAGAATAGGGAACATTGATAACCGCGGTGGACAGGTCGGGAACAGGGTCGTGATAGGTGCCAAGGCTGCGCCTTCCGGCAGACCCGTCGGCGGCCTTGAGTGAGAGGAGTGTCAAGTCGTGGKAATCGAGTACCCGCACCGGGATGGTGAACGCTCGTCGCAGATCAATGTAGGAGATATCGAAAATTTTGACAATCGCGACGGCTTTTTTGGCATATCGTTCTATGGTGATCTCGGAAATGGGGTCAATCGCCACTCTGGCCCCGCGAACCGCTCCCACGTGTCGCCGAACGAAAACGCCACGGGGGTCGGCTCTGAGGCTGCCCGGGCGACTTCAGGGAATCCAGGCATCTTTACGGAATTGGAAATTGAGGCGCTAGCTAAGATCTATCGCGACCCACAGTCCGCCCGTGAAGTCCTAGCGCGAGCGGGTCTGCCGGTTCAACGACTGCCAGCATGGAGCGATTCACTCAGTTTTTGGCGTCGAGTTGGCGAACTGGTCGGGCATGGGGTCGTGGCACATGGCAGGCGAAAAATTCTTTCTGCCGCATGTATTGATTTCCCGGCGAACCCAATACTGGCAACTGCCCTGCGAAGCGAGAACATGAACGAGAGTTGGTGACGTCACCTTAAATGAAGCGTAAGGTGATATTACGTGAGCATGCTGCCAACTTGTACACCCCACGGGTCGCCTCGGTGGCACCGCGGGCGGCACGCCACAGCAGCCGTTCACCCCGCGCCAACCAGCAGGCGAGGAAGACCGCCGCCAGCAGATGCCCGCCCAGCATCATCGGCCCGCCGTGCACCAGATCCACACCACGCGCGGCGAGATCGCCCGCCCGGGAGCCACCCGCACCCGCATGGTGATGGCCGGGCGGAGTGGACATCGCGAAGGCCACATGCAGACAGGACTGCACCGCCACCACAAGTCCGACCAGACGCGGCGCGGTCACCCACACTCCAGCCAGCTCCCACCCGGCCCGCCAGGTCAACAAAAACCCGACAACGGTAACCAGGAGAGGCGGTGGGGGTGCGGTCGAGACCGCGTGCGCACCCATCCCGAGCAGACAGCAAGCGCGGCAAACGCACCGGACCGGAAGACACGGCCCAGCGGGGAAGCGGCCCACACCGGACGAGGCGTCGTCGGCACCGGCCAGGCATCACCCGACCGCGGGGGCACCGCGACGCCCACGGACAGAAGTGTAGAAGCAGCAAAGTCACGGCTGTCAGGCCACCCAGTCAAAGGTGGCTCGGTCTGAACCCTAACCCAAACGTCACACGACGTGACGACACGGTCGCGGTCATCGCCCAAGCACCCTGCCGCCGCTACGCTTCGCAGCCAAGGGCCGCCAGTACATCCAGGGAATCGAACCAAAAGATCAACGCCCCGACCTGGACTTCCGCCATTCGATCAATCATCAAATCTCATAGCTCTTACCTATTTGCCCAGGTCAGGGCATTATTACGCATCGTGGTGGACCTAACGCACCACAATAAGAAGCGTCTGATCTTGGTGGAGGGTCCCGAGATCGCTGTTCGTCCGGTCTCCACAAGGCTCCTGGCCAGGGACGACGCCCAGTGAGCCCCCGGCCAGCAGCCTCACCCATCGAATCGAACACACGTTCCGTGGACCTGGTGGGTCCGAACGGCACCGCCCGCATGGTGACGGTGATCGTGGGCACCGTTGTCGGGCTGACCTTCCTCTTCGGGTTGGGCAACGTCGCCACACTCGGTATCCGTCTGGGGGTCCCGACCTACGTCGCGATCCTCGTGGCGCCGGCAGTCGATCTTTCTGTCGTCGGGCTCCTCCTTGGCGCGCGCCACCTCACCCTGCACGGCGGCCCCGCCGACGTCATCCGCTCGGCCAGACTCCTGCTCATCTTCGCCAGCGCCGTGACCCTCGCCCTCAACATCGCCGAACCCCTCATCTCCGGCCACTACGGCAGGGCAGCCTTCGACGCTGTCGGGCCGCTCCTCCTGATCGGGTGGGCCGGAGGCCGGCCCTGGCCTCCTGCAAGCCATCCAGGCCACCTCCCCACACCCGACCCCCTCTCCAGCGGCGAAGAGTGACCAGCCGGGGGTGTCAGTGCCACCGGTCCAGGCCGGTGAACGGCGCCGGAAGGCGGATGCCGCATCACGTCAGGTCGAGCGGGAGGCACGTCAGCAGGATCTGCTCCACCGTGCACGCGCGGAGGACGTCCTGCACTGGCAGCTCTTTCACCGCCCCGTCTCCGCCGAGACGCTCCGCAAACAGCTTCACGTCGGCACAGGCACCGCACGCGCTCTGGTCACCCAGATACGTCAGGACACCGGGGCCGCTATCGACGGACAGCCACCACAGCCCTCGACCTCGTGACAGTTCAGCTCGTCAGTGCTGGGGAGCGGTGATGCGCGAGTGCCTCGTGTGCCGTCGCGGATGCCGCCGGGGTGTAGTCGGTGTGGACGGTGGCGGCGGTGAGCCGCGGGATGGCGTGGAACAGGGCGTGTTCGGCGCTGACGGCGATGGCGTGCGCCTGGACGACGGTGAGGTCGGCGGGTACCACGATGTCCGCTTCGGCACGTAGCTGGTGGCCGACCCACCGGAGGCGAATGGCGCCGACGGCGCGGACGCCGGATGTCCCCGTCAGGGCGGTCTCGGCTGTGTCGACCAGGGCGGGATCGACCGCGTCCATCAGCCGCTGGGCGACCTCGCGGACCGCGTCACGGAGCACCGCAAGGATCGCCACCGTGATCACCAGGCCGATGAGGGGGTCGGCGAGCTGCCATCCTGCCGCGACCCCGCCCGCGCCCACGAGCACGGCGAGGGAGGTGAAGCCGTCGGTCCGGGCGTGGAGTCCGTCGGCGACCAGGGCGGCGGAGCCGATGCGGCGGCCGGTGCGGATGCGGTAGCGGGCGACCCATTCGTTGCCGAGGAAGCCGACCAGGCCCGCGACCGCGACGGCGGGCAGGTGTGTGACGTCCCGGGGGTGGATCAGCCGGTCGACGGCCTCGTAGGCGGCCAGTCCCGCCGACGCGGTGATGACGAGGACGACGGCGACGCCAGCGAGGTCTTCCGCCCGGCCGTAGCCGTAGGTGAAACGGCGGGTGGGTGGGCGGCGACCGAGGACGAAGGCGATAGCCAGCGGGACAGCGGTGAGGGCATCGGCGAGATTGTGGATCGTGTCACCGAGCAGGGCGACGGATCCGGACGCGACCACCACGACGGTCTGGAACAGTGCGGTGAGTCCGAGGACGGCGAGTGAGATCCACAGCGTGCGCATTCCTTCCGCGGAGGCCTCCAGTTCGGAGTCCACCCGGTCGGCCGCGTCATGCGAATGTGGTCGCAGCAGATGTGACACCCGTTCTTTCAGGAACCGCACGCGCCCCGGGCGAGCGGTCCCAGAAGCAGAGTGGCTGTGACCATGCTGGTGGCCGCCATGGGTGTGACCGTGAGCGTGAGCGTGGCCGTGTTCGTGGGATCCATGCAGGTCGCCCGGGCCCGCCGGGTGACACTGCCCCTAAACGCCGCCGGACGACAAGACGTCCTCGCCCCTGTCGCGGGGCTGGTTACCGGGGGCGGAACCCGTCGCGGGTGAGTCGGCCATGCGCACAGCATTACACGAATGAATCATCGCGGCGATGACGCAGGACTCGACTTCTCTCACCTGCAAATAATTCGCACCTCGACATTTACCGCAGGTGCCGAACCTTCGCTTAGCAAGGCCCAGCTATCGCCTTGCTCTCGCAGTTGCGACCTCATGCCCGTCGGGGGAACAGGTCTTGGTGTGCTGTTCTTCCTGCCTCTGCGATGTCTGGGAAGATGCCCGTGCTTGTCGAGTAGGAATATTCGGTATCGGTGCCGGGTGCGTCGGTTACACGGCCCATGTCGTCACGACCATGTCAGGAACCGGGGCCGCTGCGCTGGCCGCCGTGGGGGCGGGAAAATCATGGGCGCGGCCGTCCGGGACGCCGGTGTCACTGAATCGCCCCGGCATGTCCGGAGGCTCATGCGTTTGAGTGCTCGGACTTGATCAGAATATGTTTCTGCTGGTAGACGRCCTCGAGGTCGGCGGGCGGCAGGTCACCGCAGGCGGTGTGGATACGGCGGTGGTTGTACCAGTCGACCCACTCGAGGGTGGCGACCTCGACCTGGCCGGCGGTYTTCCACGGCCCCCGGGGTTTGATCAGCTCGGTCTTGTACAGGCCGATCACGGTCTCAGCGAGGGCGTTGTCGTAGGCGTCGCCGACGCTGCCGACGGAGGGATCGACACCGGCGGCGGTGAGTCGTTCGGTGAAGGCGATCGAGGTGTACTGGCTGCCGGCATCGCTGTGGTGGACCAGCCCGGCCAGCGAGGTGACACCTTCGGACCGGCGGGTCCACAAGGCGTGTTCGAGGGCGTCGAGGACCAGGKTCGTGYGCATGGTGGACGCGGCCCGCCAGCCCAGGATCCGMCGGGCGTAGGCATCGACGACGAACGCCACGTAGACGGTGCCCGACCAGGTCGGCACGTAGGTGAAGTCGGCAACCCAGGTTCGGTCGGGAGCGGGCGGGTCGAACCGGCGACCCACCAGGTCCGCGGGAC